>CAZUSN010000132.1:0-4180 GCA_964623035.1 uncultured Dehalococcoidaceae bacterium
GCTAAAGCCGATTAAAATGCTACCTGCTATAAGTTTCATTACTTTAACCTCCTCCTCACCTCAATTACTGGTGCTACCCCTTACTTGCCACTGACAGGGTGGGGCAGTAAATGTGCGGGGTCTGCAAAAAGCCACCCACCCACTTCGCCTCACTGCCAAGGGCAACAATCTCCTTCAGCACCTGATAGACATTCCCTGAAACCATGGTATCTTTAACCCTACCTACTATTTTACCATTTTCCACCTTATAACCAAGCAGAATATTGCCGCTGAAATCACCGCCTAAAATATTGCCCTGCTCAGCACCCATGAGCATCTCAATGACCAGCCCCTCTTTCATGTCCTGAACCATCTCCGCAAAAGTGGCATCACCGGGAGCAATGATGAAAGCGCTGGGTGCCGGTGCGGGCAGCCCACCGTGACCTCGGCTGCCATTGCCGGTGCTCCGGGTATGGGCTAAGGCAGCGGTTTGCAAATCATAAAGAAAGTGAGCCACCTTCCCTCCTTCAATAAGGGGAGTGCGCTGGCTGGGTATCCCCTCATCATCGCAGGGACGACTGCTAGGTCGATGGACGATTGTCGGGTCATCCCAGAGCCAGAGTTTCCGGTCGAAAACCCGCTTCCCCAGTTTATTGCCGACCGGCGAGGCTCCTTCAAGGACCGTCTTGCCATTAAAAGCAGCCATCAGGGACGCAATAAGAGCACTGGCTACCCCGTGCGGAGCAAAGATTACGGGCAGAGACTTGCTCGGTACTGAGGCCCGGTTTTTGGCAAACTCAAGCTGCTGAAGCACCACCTCAGCGACTGGCTTAGACTCCAGTATAGGACGACAGGAACTGGCGCTCTCACCAACAAAGAGCATATCCGTGCCTTCGGTGAGATTACCTTCAAGACCCAGGCTAAAGAAGCTTTTCCGATACTGTGCCTGCCCACCACGAGAATTCATAATCTGGAGAGAGAGGAAGCCTTTGACCACCGCTGCCTCACAGATAATGCCCGGGGTATGGGTGGTAGCGGCAGCGATAAGTTCTGCGCCAAGTTTGAGCATCGCTTCAGGGGGTATGGACTCTACTTCAGCGTCAAAGACTTCAACTTGAGGGTAGGAAGTTGCCACCGGTAACTGAAACCTGGAGGACACGCCAAACAGCGCCGTTTCCGCAGCATTCTTAACCAGAGTATCACGGTCACCTAGCTCAGTGGTCGTGGCATAGCCAATCCTGCCCTGCTTCACGATACGCAACGCCACACTGGTCTGCTGTTTGGTCTGGAGGTGCTTCAGTCGATTGGCTTCAAATTGAACCTGAGTTTCCTCAGAAGTAACCGCGTAAACCTCAGCTTCTTCAGCCACCTTCTCAGCCTGCACCAGGATATCTTCCATTTATTTACCTCCGACCAGACAATGCTGGATTCGAATATGGGGACTGCCATTGGAAACAGGAAGCGGCATCTGTCCCGCCTTGCCACAGCCACCACCCTGATTCATCTCCAGGTCATTGCCAATGGCATCGATATTCTTGAGCGTGGTAAATACATTGCCGGTAAGCACCACCGGGCGCAGGGGCTCAGCAATTTTGCCGTTACGAATCATGTAGGCTTCACCCGCCGAGAAGGTAAACATCTCCATGCTGGTCATGCCACCATACCAGTTCTTGGCGTAGATTCCCTCTTTAATATCGCCTATCATATCCGCAAAGGAGACTGACCCGGGCTCAATATAGGTATTGGTCATGCGGACAATGGGCGCATAGCGGTAATTGAGGGCTCGGGCGTTACCGGTCGGCTTTTCCTTCATCTTGGCGGCGGTCTCTCTAGAATGAAGCCTGCCGACCAGTTTCCCCTCTCGAATAAGATAGGTTCTGGTGGCTGGCATGCCTTCATCATCATATTTATAGCTACCGCGCAGGTCAGGTATAGTCGCCGCATCAACAATATTGAGCTGTTCGCTGCCGAATTGCTTGCCCAGAGTCATAATCTGACGCACTCTGTCATTCTCATAAACAAAATCAGATTCAGATAAATGCCCGAAAGCTTCATGGACGAAGACACCAGCCAGAACCGGGTCCAAGACTACAGTATACTCTCCCCCTTTTGCCCGCGGCGCGGAGAGCAGCCTTACCGCATGTCGTGACATTTCCGCCACCTGCTCCTTGAGGCCCTGGATTAAGCTGAAATCGCCGCGACTGCCCACACTTAAGCCTACCTGCTGGACATCACCATCTCTAGCAGCTACCGCTGCCAGGCGCAGAGCGATATCTGTCCTGTCATGAACAATATGACTACCTAAGGAACATAAAAAAATGGTCTTTTTATAGCCGTCAGCATAGCTAATAGTTGAAGTCTGTATCTCCGGGGTGCGCCAGATAATCTCGTTATACTCATCCAGCATTTGTTTCTTCCGCTCCAATGGTATGGTCACCGGATTTCTATTTGCCTCTGTAGAGACAAAGTCAACCACTGGTTCTGCCGGCGCCAGTTGGCTTAGTTCACTGCCCACAAATCTAGCCTGCTTGACTGCCATCTCGACTCTGCTTGATAGCTCAGCAAAGTTATTAAAGCTAACAAAGCCCCAGCCTCCTTTCACCAGCGCCCGCACATTGCCGCCAATGGCGGTTGCCCGGCCGATAGACTCCAGCTCTTTACCTCGGTAGGTAATGTGGCTGGTCTGGCTCTCCTCAAGATGAGCCTCCGTGTAATCAGCCTCGGTTCGTTTAATTAATTCAGCCAGTTCCTGAGCCACCGTCTCGATATTCATGGATTTTCTCTCAGTCACCAATTATCCCGGGCAGATACTTTGACGAAGTCAGTTTACAAAACCGTTCACAGTATGTCAATTTAAGATAAGGTTCAGCGCAGCGCTCTGGCACGCAGTTCGGCTGCCTTTCTCGGTGCTGCCATCCAGAAAATAATCCCCGACAAGCCAAGGAAGACCATGCTGAGAATAAAAGCACTGAGATAGCTGCCTGAAATGTCATAAATATAGCCTCCCAGCCAGGGGCCAATGGCACCGCCAATTCCCACTCCGGTAACCAGTAGTCCAGCTATGGCACCAAAGTTTCTTCCGTAAAATATATCAGCCGCTCCCGCAACTAGGCTGGGAGAATAAAGTCCACCTCCATAGCCAAAGCAGATAGCATACCCATAAAGGAGCCAGGATTGGGAGGTATCCTTCACTGAAACCAGGGCAGCCAAGGCAGCGATGGAAATGATGACAGCAAGGGTAACCGTCTTCTCTCGACCAATCCAGTCGGAGATGGCTGCTGAAATCTGACCTATCACCGCGAAGACGCCGAAAAGAGCGAAGATAGAGGCAGCAAAGATACTACTGTAGCCCACATCCTGAGCAAATTTGACCTGATGCGCCAGAACCATATAGAAGGCCATACCCCAGTAGAGTGAATTTGAGGTCATCAAAAGCCATAGTTGAGGGGTCTTCATTGCATTTTTTAAAGTCCAATCATGAGGCGCAGGATGGTTGGGATTAGCAGGCTTCTGCTTTAACTCGCTGCGAACAGATATTTCGGTAGCACCGTAAGCCTTCATTCCCTTGTCCTCCGGGCGATAGTAGAAAAAGAAAAGAAAAAGAGGCAAGAGGGCAGCAACCAGTATTCCAGCCAAAACAAGGTAGGCATAACGCCAGCCCAACTGAGAGATAACAAATTCAGCGAATAAACCATAGGTGAAACTAAGACCGCCGCCTATTTGACCCAGCCCCATCGCCAAGCCACGCCGCTTAGCAAACCAGTTTGCCAAGGTCGGTGCCATGATAGGCCAGCCACTTAACGCCATCCCTATAGGCATCAGGATGCCAAAGAGAAGATAGAAATGCCACAACTGGCTTGCCCAGGCACAGCCAGCCGTAGTCAGGCCAAGAAAAGTAATACCTATAGGCACCACCCACCTTGGCTTCCAGCGGTCACCAAGGCTACCGGCAAATGGCGCTGTCAAACCATAAAAGAGAAGGCTCAGCGATAGCATCAAGGCAGTGCTGCCCCGGCTCCAGCCAAATTCATCCAGAATGGAAGGGAAAAAGATAGAGAAGGATTGCCTGATACCGTAGACCAGAATCATGACGGTGATGGAAATGCCGACGATAACCCAGCCATAAAAAAGGGGAAAGCGTTTGAACATAGTATTAAAGACAGTGTATAAGACCTCTAATCTGCTTGTCAATTCGAGATAA
>CAZUSN010000133.1:0-4122 GCA_964623035.1 uncultured Dehalococcoidaceae bacterium
GCCCCAGGTTGGTGCCCAGGATAGCAGCTAGGTGGACAGGGTGAACCCCAATCTCCTTGGCGATAGGGAGCAGCAAGGGTGCGGAGAGGAGGGTACCGCTGAAATCGTCCATGACCATGCCGATAATGAGCAGAAATATATTGATCATGAGCAGGATGACATATCTGTTTTCCGAGACCGCCCGCATTGTGGCAATAAGGCGTTGAGGCACATTCTCCATGGTGTAGATGCGTCCCAGCATGATGACGAAGAAGAGCATGAGCATAATTACCCCGGTGGTGGTGGCGGTTTGGAACAGAGTACGCCCCAAAGCCCTCGGCGTCATGGTTCGATAGACGAAGAAGCCAAGGAAAATAACATAGACCACAGCTACCGTAGCTGACTCAGTGGGGGTGGTAAGACCACCATAGATGCCTCCCATGATGATAACCGGTGCAATGAGGGCAAAGGAACCCCGCCAGCTCTCCCGCGCCAGCTCTTTAAGCCGATTGGTAACGCTCATGGGCGGCGGCACTTTGATGTCGGGATAGCGGCGGCACATCCAGGCGTTGAGGATGACATAGATGATAATCAGGACGATGCCCGGTCCCACGGTGGACAGAAAGCAAGCCTGGATGGGTTGCCAGGTCACCCATCCATAGAGAATCATGGGCACGCTGGGGGGAATAAGCTGTCCCAATATCGAGGCGCAGGCAATCAAGCCCGTGGCATGTCCCCTGGGGTAACCATCCGCTACCATTCGGGGAATCATGATGCTGCCGATAGCCGCCACCGCCGACGAGCAGGTGCCGGCAATGGAGCCAAAGATGGCACAGGCGACCACGGTGGCTGAGCCCAGGCCACCTTTAATGCTTCCCACCATGGCATTGGCTATGTTCACCAGTCGCTCGGCAATCCCGGAAGACTCCATGAGTCCGCCGACCATGATGAAGAAGGGCACCGCCAGGAGAGTCAGCGAGTTCATCTTATAGAAGGCTATCGGCATCAGGAAGGAAAAACTATAATCGCCAGTGGCGACGATGAACAGGACGGCTGCCATGAAGCAGAATGGCACCGGCACTCCCAGCGCCATCAGGAAAATAAGGATTAGCAGGTCTATAACAATGTTCAATTCCTACTCCTCTTGGTAGGGCATAACCATAGGCGCCTTGCCCAGAGCCTGGCGCAAATAAGCGATGAGTTCTATTAGGAAATAGAAGGACATAAAGATAGCGCCCACAAAAAGGCTCCCCTGGGAATAGACCATAGGCCAGCGCAGGACGCGCGAGGTCTCCCCTTTGGTGATGCCCCAGATTAAATAGTCGGTGCCCCAGTAGCACATGATTAGGGCAAGGGTAAGGGTAATGACACTAGTGAATACTCTGACCCAGGCATAGTGCCTTGGTTTCCGGAAGATGAGGTGCATCAGCTCGGTCTTGATATGGCTGCGCTCATAGCTGCCGTAGATAGCTCCCACGAGGTAGAGCCAGAAGGCAACCAGAGTAGCTATTTCCTCCACCTCCATGCCGGGGTAATGGATGATATACCTCATCCATATCTCGGCGAAGACTAGCACCGTGACAAAAATAGCACAAGCTACTAAAATAACCCGCTGGGCACGAGCAAGGTTATTCCACAGGGAGATGGTAAACTTTTTCACCCCTGAGGGGTGTGATTGACTTATACCCATCTCTCACCTTTGGTTTGGGGGAGGCGGTCTGAAGTACCACCTCCCCCTAAGACTCCTGAATCAAGCGTGAGGCAAAGAGCCCGGCTTTTAGTACGGTCTCTTTATGCCAATGGCGTTCAACACCAGGTCCATCATGTCTTTGCCGATGAGCTTTTCGACCTCGGGCCAGACCTCCTTGCGCACCTTGTCGGCGCATTTCTGCAACTCAGCATCAGTGGGCATTACGATCTCGAGCCCATACTCCTTCATCTTCTGGCGGTAAAGCTCGTCCTCAGACGCCACATCATACCAGTGGCGGGTGCCCAGCGTCTCAGCCACATGCACGATGATATCCTGGTCCACCGGGGCGAGTTTCTCAAAGAATGCCTTGTTCATGAAGAACCAGTGGGTCTCAATGTAGTCATTGTACTGAATCCAGCAGCCCTGAACATCCCGGAACTGGTAGCCCTGGAAAGGTGGTCCGCCCATCTCGCCATCAGCCACCCCGGTCTGGATGGCACTATAAGCCTCGGCATAGGGGATAGCCACTGGTATGTAGCCCAGGGCTTTATAGGTGAGCTCACACAGCTTCAGGGGCATAACCCTGATTTTCATGTTCTTGGGCACATTGGGGTCGCCGGGGCTGGGTGGCACCTTCTTCAGGGTGCAGCCAGCCATGCCCATACCATAGACTGACAAGCCCTTGATGCCGATGCCATCAAGCAGCTTCTGGGTGGCTTCATAGATAGCGCCACCCTTACCATAGGCTTTCTTGAGCTCCGCTAAGTTCTTTCCCACAAATGGGAAATAGTAGCCGATGTTTAACTTGGGCTCATACTTGTCACCCAGGGGGCAGACGGAGAACTCCACATCGCCCCTCATCACCAGCTCGTTAGCTTCTGTCCAGTCAGCCAGAGTGTTAGCGTGATAGACGGTGGTGTCAATGCGCCCGTTGGTCATAAGTTTGATCGCCTCGGCGAAGGCATCAGCATACTGACCCTCAGGGGTATCCTGGGGGTGGTTCTGGTTCATGCGGCACTGGTATTTGTAGGTGGGGGCAGCCGCCGGTGCTGGTGCCGGTGCGGGCGCGGGTGCCGCAGCAGGGGCACAGCTGGAAGCAATTAAGCCCACCGCCAACAACAATACCACCGAGATTAACAATATTTTCCTTTTCACTTATCTACCTCCTTCCCCAAATATTAGGAAGCAATCTCTGTAAATATCTTTTTGTTGAAAGCCATCACCTCCCTTTTCATATTATTGGGTATTTACCCTAAATCCTGAGTATGACAAAGCTGAAATTCCCCCTAGGCTTACTCGCCTGATGTCGCTTGCCTCATATCTTATCTTATAAGATAATCCTATTCGACTTTTACACCATACGTATTATATCATATCTTGTCAAGCCTTCTTGAGAGTTTTTGTAAAATCCCCCCAAAAGTCAGGTAAGTTCCAGTTTAGGGAAGGGAAAATTGGTATAATATAATTTGGTATAAAAGAATCCTTATTACAATTGTTAGCTTAGCATAAAAAGGAGGTATTTAAAAATGAAATTAGATGACGTATCAAGATACATGGAAGAAGCTGGTATTCCTGGGCGGGATGCTTATGACTTACCTTCAAGTAATAAACGTTTTCCAGACGGAGCCTCTTATCGCATAGAATTATCTGGAATTGAAGGTCCAGAAGTTTTAGAGGCATTGATTGACGAAAGGCATAAGCGCAATGTGCCGGTGCATAGGCTTATTTCGTTCTGTCAGGGAGGAACTTTATTTGACAGACAGGAACTGAGAGATTTTGCTCAAATGGCTGCCGAAGACAAGATGGAAGTAATCGCAATTCCTGGCCCACGCAGTGCATGGGATATTGGAAGGCAATTCACTTCCTCCGAAGGGATGCGGTCTGGAGGAATGCATCACAGGGGTTCAGATGAACTACGCAAGGTTATAGCAGATATGATGCGAATGTACGATGTAGGCATGAGAGGTTTCATGTTAGTGGACCGAGGTTTGCTGTGGCTGGTTAAAAAAATGCAAGACCAAGGTAATTTCCCCAATGATGTAACTATAAAGATGTCTGTTTGGACTGGGGTTAGTTCAGCGGCAGGAGCTAGACTAATGGAAGCTCTAGGTGCCAGTTCTTTTAATCCCGTGGCAGATTTAACACTGCCACAGTTGGCTTCGATGAGAAAGGTGGTAAACATACCCATAGATTTTTATATTTATGTTTTTGAATCCTTCGGGGGAATAAATAGATTCTATGATGCTGCCGAAGTGGCTAGGCTTTGTTCTCCTTGCTACTTTAAATTTGAGCCAGCACCTTCTGCGGGAGGCTTCTATACACCATGGTCCAGTGATGAGCAGCATATTGCTTTAGTAAGAAAGAAAGTCAAATGGGCAGGAATTGTCCGAGACTTTGTCCGTGAAAATTATCCAGAAATTAAAGTCTCTGAACAAGGACCTAAAGATTTATAT
>CAZUSN010000134.1:0-4078 GCA_964623035.1 uncultured Dehalococcoidaceae bacterium
GGAAAAATACGCCCGCGTTGCCAATATCGATAAGCAGGTTCACCCTCACCTGCTACGTCATACCTTCGCCACTCACCTGCTTGATGGAGGTGCTGATTTAAGAGTTGTGCAGGAGCTTCTGGGACATGCTCAGCTATCTTCCACCCAGGTTTACACTCACGTCAGCCAGAGCCAGGCAAGAAAGATATACCTGTTGGCTCACCCTATGGCACGGCAAAAGGACACTGAACTTGAAAATAAATAATAGACTGCAAAAACTGCGCCAGAAATTAACCGAAAAGGAGCTTGATGCCATCTTCATCTCCCAGCCGGAGAACAGGTACTACCTTTCCGGGTTTGATGGCTCGGCTGGTTTCCTGCTTATTAGCGCACAAGATGCTATCTTAGCCACCGACTTCCGCTATATTGAGCAGGTCAAGAAACAGGCCCCTGATTACAAAATTTTTCAGATAAAAAACGATATGGTAAGCTGGTTTCCTGAGCTGCTCGCGGGATTAAGCCTACCAAAGCTGGGCTTTGAAGCCAGGCATATCGCCTTCGCCACATACCAGCAACTAAAAGATATACTGAAAAAAATGTCAAACGCACCCAAATTTGTCCCCCTCGATGGGCTGGTGGAATCCCTGCGGGTGATAAAAGAGCCCGAGGAAATAGAGCTTATTGCCCGGGCAGCCGAAATCAGCGATAAAGCCTTCCAACACATTGAGGAGACGATTCATACTGGTATGAGTGAGAAGGAAGTAGCCTGGGAAGTAGAGAAATTCATGCGTGAGAACGGCAGTCAGGCGATGCCCTTCGAAATTATCGTGGCTTCAGGGCCTAATTCCGCCTTGCCCCACGCTAAACCCTCTTCACGCACTATACAATCGGGAGAGCCGGTATTATTTGATATTGGCGCCAGAATTGATGGCTACTCCAGTGACCTCAGTCGTACCATTTGCCTTGGCGCCCCTGACGATACTTTTAAGAAGGTCTATGATATTGTGCTTGGTGCCCAATTGACCGCCATGGCTATAATTAGAGAGGGCATGACCGGCGAGCAGGGTGATAACCTGGCCAGAACCGTAATCAAAGAGACCGGCTATGCTGAAGCCTTCGGACATGCTCTGGGTCATGGCGTCGGGCTGGCTCCCCATGAGGCACCACGCCTCGGTCCAGGCTCAACTGAGATACTCACTTCTGGCATGGTTTTCACTGTTGAGCCCGGTATTTATCTCCCCGGCTGGGGAGGAGTAAGAATTGAGGATTTAGTCGTCATGGAGAACGGTCAGGTAAAAGTAATCTCAAAAGCAAGGAAAGAGTAAGAATGATAAGCGACCGTGATTTAAGAAAAGGGATTATCGGCGAGGTGGTTGCTAAAGTGCTATCATCAAAATTGACACTCGGACTGGTGGGTATCTAGAAAGGAGCAGTTGAATAATTGCTGAAAGCTGATCTTCATATCCACACTGAATATTCGATGGACTGCAGTATGCCCTTAGATAAGGTTATCAATCGCTGTCAGGAGTTAGGGATAAACTGTGTGGTCATCGCTGACCACGGCACCATTGAGGGTGCTTTAGAGATGCAGCGTCTAGCTCCCTTCAAAGTAATCGTTGCCGAGGAGGTATTAACGCCCCATGGTGAAGTCTTGGGCATGTTCCTTCGGGAACCCGTACCCAATGGACTTTCTGTCGAACAGACCATAGCCCAAATCAAAGCTCAAGGTGGTCTGGTATGCATTCCCCACGCCTTTGATATCTTTAGACCATCCGCTTTAGGTGAGAAGATTGTTGAAGAGATTGCGGAACAGATTGATGTCATGGAGGTTTTTAACGCCAGATGCCCCCTTCTGCGCAGCTCGACCAAGGCGCTGGCCTTTGCCAAGAAATACGGTATCGCTCAGAGCGCCGGCAGTGATGCCCATACTCCTAGCGAAATCGGCAATGCCTATGTGGAAATGCCCGAATTCAATGATAAAGATGACTTCCTTCAGGCTTTAGCCCGGGGCAAGATTTTTGGTCACCGGACAAACCCCTTAACCCATTTCAGCAGCGCCTGGGAAAAGCTAAAAAATCTTAAGAGGTGAGGAAAAATGTATCAGCTTGGCTGGTTCTCTACCGGCAGAGGTAAGGGCTCGCGAGGGCTTCTCAAAGCGGTGCACGATAGCATCGAAGCCGGTGAGATTGAGGCTGAGATAGCTTTTGTTTTCTGCAGTCGCCAATATGGAGAAACTGAAGCCACCGACATCTTTCTCAAAATGGTCGAGGATTACCATATCCCTCTTATCACCTTCTCCTACCAGAAGTTCAAGTCCAAGATAGGCGCCGCCAGCACCGGCCAAAAGGGAGGTTTTCCGTCCTGGCGACTTGCCTACGACCGTGAGGTAATGGCAAGATTACAAAAATTTCACCCTGACCTGTGTGTGCTGGCTGGTTATATGCTGATTGTTGGTCCGGAGATGTGCCAGAAATACAATATGCTCAACCTTCATCCCGCCGCGCCAGGTGGTCCGGCGGGAACCTGGCAGGAAGTAATCTGGCAATTAATAAAGAGCGATGCCAGAAAGACAGGAGCCATGATGCATTTGGTAACTCCAGAGCTGGACAAGGGCCCGGTGGTAACCTATGGCACTTTCCCCATCAGGGGTGAGCCGTTTGAGCAATACTGGGAGGAAATAAAGGGGAAGCCTTTGGCGCAGATTAAAAAAGAGCAGGGAGAGGACAATGCCCTGTTTAAGCTCATCCGCCAGCATGGTGCGGCCAGAGAACTGCCCCTGATAATCGCCACTATTCAGGCTTTCAGCCAGGGTAAAATCAAAATAACCGCTGATAAACGAGTCGTTGATGCTGAGGGGAGACCAATTAAGGGATACAATCTGACCGAGGAGATAAATAAAAAAGTAAGCGGAACTCTCTAAATTTCAGGGAGATTTAAGGTATTTTGCCTGACTAAAACTATTTCTTGGTCTCTTTACTGCCTTTTTCTCCCGGCTTTCTCAGCACCTCATCAATAATCCCGTACTCCGCCGCCTGCTCCGGATTGAGATAGAAATCACGGTCAGTATCATGGGCTACCTTCTCCATAGTTTGCCCGGTATGTTTCACCAGGATGCCCCTTATTATCTCCTGTTGCCGCATAATCTCACGCGCCGCAATTTCGATGTCAGCGGCATACCCCTGAGCACCCCCATATGCCTGGTGCATATGAATGGTAGAGTTGGGCAAAGCATAGCGCTTGCCTTTGGCACCAGCACAAAGAAGCACCGTACCCATGCTCGCCGCCAACCCGACACAAATCGTGGATACGGCGGGACGGATGAGTTGTATGGTATCGTAGATAGCCAGCCCAGCGTTGATTATCCCGCCAGGGCAATGAATGTAAAGGCTGATATCCTTGTCCGGGTCCTCTCTTTCCAGATAGAGAAGCTGAGCAATGACAACATTAGCCACCTGGTCATTAATCGGCATACCCAGCATAACGATACGCTCCCTAAGCAGGAGCGAGTAAATATCAAAGGCTCGCTCTCCTCTGGCGCTGCTTTCAATTACCATTGGAATGACATTCATGGGATTGATATTCATCTTTTCTCCTCCTTTATCACTTCAGTATTCTCCCTCGCACCTTTAGCGATTTCCACCAGTCGGTTTATCGTCTTTCGGGTGATTAAAACCTGCTTTATTGACTCGCGGGAACGCGGAGTGTTCAGGGCTTTCTGCAGGTCTTCTTTTTTATCTTTAACATTTTTTAACATATTTTCAAGCTCGGCATCTACCTCAGGCTCACCGACCTCAATTTTCTCCTCTTCAGCGACCTTGCCCAAGACAAGGGACTGAGCAACCCTTTTGGTGGCTATCGGATGCAGTTCCTCGTGCCACTGCTCTTCCGTTTTCTTAATGCTTTTGAGATAATCTGCTAAACTTGCACCATGCATCTGGAAACGCCTTGCCTGTTCCTCCATAAGCTGATGGATTTCCGCTTCTACCAGTATTGGTGGGAACTCCACCTGAGCCTTTTCAACCGTCGCCTCAATCACCTTTTCCTCAAAATCTGTCCGCGCTTTCTCTTCGGCTCTCAATCTCAGGTTTTGGGTGACCTC
>CAZUSN010000135.1:0-3991 GCA_964623035.1 uncultured Dehalococcoidaceae bacterium
GGCGTTATCCGAGGCGACAGCAACCCGTGTCAGACCGCCAGCGGCCACCTGGCATACCGCATCGCCAACATTAGTGGTAAGGGTGAAGCTGTTGCCGCCATCGGTTGACTTGTACACCGGGCTGACACTCGGCGGACCGGCAATGCGGGCGTTATGGTCAACCACATAGATGGTATTGCCGTCACTGGCGATGACCATGGCGTCAATGTCGGAGCCATTAACCAGCACCATTCCAGTGTTGGTGGGCAGGGGCTGCGCCGCGAACTGCATATTGCCTGGGGTAGCTCCACGACCTCCACCTAAATTAACACCTTGGGGCGGTGCCGCCCCCGGCATATTGACCGGAGCCGCCGCGCTGGGCATGGCGGCCGGGAATAACCAGACTACCAGAGTCACGATTACCAGGATGTAGATTAGCTTTCTTTTCATTTCACCCTCCCCTTCCTCCGGCTAACCCGGCAAATAGCGAACCCAGGAAAAATTTATATCGTGTGCTAACATTATACACAATACTTGAGTCATGTCAAGCGTTAGGTAGAGCCGTGCCGTATAAAAGCAAAAACTTTCAGGCACCTTTTACTTCGTTAGCGTCTCGAGGTACCTCTTATCGACAAACCGGTGAAAGGTAGCGATACCCTCCTCAATTCTCTTCCCTTTTACGCTGACCTTACGTATTGCCGACTCCATCCGGCTAACCACAGTCATGGTATCATATCCCACGACCATTATCGGGACATGTTTCTCCTGTGCCGCAGTTATTATGGAGCTGTCGGGATAGAAGCCGCCGGTGAGTATGATAACCTTGGTGGGCGTTTCCAGGGCAGCGAATTGTATGTCAGCCCGGTCACCCCCGGTTATCACTGCCTTATTCGCCTGGGAGCGAAAATATTTCAACGCGCCCTCAACATTCATGGCACCAACCATATAGTTCTCCACCGCCTCTTCTTTCCTGTCCTCGCAGCATATTATCTCGCCACCAAGCACGTCCCTGATTTCAGCAATGCTTAAAGAAGTCAGCTTTGGATTTGCGGGGACTAAACCCCATACCTTTATTCCCTTGTTTTCCAGAAATGGCACGAAATACTTGCGAATAAAGTCTACCCGGTCCAAACGGAGTTGATTTAAGATGACACCTATCAGCCTCTGCTTGAGCCGCTCCTGCACAGCAACAATGGTATCCAGGTTTATTTCTCCAAACACGGGTGAATCAATCAGAATCGTCGGCATATTAAACCTTTCAATGAAGTGAGCATTGGAAACACCCACCGTGAAGCCGTCAAACAGGTCTTGACCGCCGCCGACAACCATTGCATCCTTCCCTTTCCTTAGTTGTTCATAGGCAGCGTAGACCTTGCTCTTAGCGTCCCCCAGCTTACCCAGGACAAGGTTGATATAGTCCTGAGAATCAAGATAGAAGGGGCACATTAGCGCCAAATCATCTTTCAGTGAAAAGCGCTCTTTAATCAGGAGCACGTCCTCTTCTACCTTCTTGTCTTCCTTCAGTATAAAGTTCTTGCCTAACGGCTTGAAGTAGCCCATCTTCAAGCCCTGGCTCTGAAAGAAATCCAGAATGCCCAGCGCGACCATGGTCTTTCCGGTGTATTTTGTTGTTGAAGCGATAAACAGCTCGATCATGCCTGTCCCCCCTTTAATATCAGTCTTCCATCAACCGCCCAAACTCCTTGCCCTTTTTCCTTAACTATCAGTGGGTTTATTTCCATCTCCACTATTTCAGAAAATTTTTCACCTAGCGTTGATATGGTAGCGATAACTTCATACAGCGCATCAAGGTCTTTCTCTTTTTCTCCCCTGACTCCACTGAGCAGAGGGAAAGACCTGACCCCCAAAACCAGTTCCCTTATCTCCTTTTTGCCGAGAGGGGCGAGGGCAAAGTTTACGTCCTTGAGAACCTCAACATAGACCCCTCCCAAACCAAACATCACCAGTGCCCCGAACTGTGGGTCACGGGAAAAGCCAACGATGACTTCCTTGCCTCCCTCCACCATTTTCTGCACCGTGATTCCCAGTATCACCACCTGGGGTATATACCTTCTAACATTGACCGTTATCGCTTCAAAAGCTTTGGTGACTTCGTCAGGAGTCCGGAGGCCAACTCTAACTCCACCCACATCCGTCTTGTGCAGAATTTCCGGCGAATAGACCTTCATCACTACCGGGAACCCCATTCTCTCAGCAGTATGCACTGCCTCCTCCGGTGTATTGGTTAGAACTGTTGGTAACGTTGGTATGCTGCATATCTCCAGAATCTCTCTCGCCTCGAAGTCAACAAGCTTAATTTTGCCTTCGTCTAGCTTACCGCGAAGGAACTTCGAGACTTTTTCCTCATTTATTTCCTTCGACCACGCCTCAGGCTTTTTCTCCTGTTTCCACAGGCTGTAGTGTGCCATAACCGACATCGCCCTCACCGCCCGGTCAGGAAACGGAATGTTAGCCACCCTCCCTCTCCTGAAGATACTCTGGGCAGTGGCAACCCTGTCTTCGCCCATAAAGGAGCTGATTATCGTTTTTGGTGACGTGTATGAGACACTGGAGACTATTTTGGCGGTTTCCTCAATCTGGGTATTGGCTTGGGGTGACAGGATGATGACCAGCCCATCTACTTCCTCTGTCCGGCTCAGCAGTTCAATAACCTGACCGTACCGGCGGCTGTCGGCATCGCCGAGAACATCAACGGGGTTGTAGACTGAAGCTGCTGCCGGCAAGAATTCCCTCAGTTTGTTAACGGTCGCTTGGTTTAAAGAAGAGAGTACCAGCTTCTCTTCAGACGCTTTATCCGTGGATATTATTCGTGGGCCACCGGCATTGGTGACAATGGCAATTCTTTTCCCTTTTGGCAGTGGCTGCGAAACAAACACCTCTGCCCAGTCGAACAGGTCCTCGATAAACCTGGCTCTTATCACTCCCGACTTGCGAAAAGCGCAGTCATAGGCCCGGTCCAGACCGGATAAAGAACCGGTGTGTGAAGAAGCAGCTCTTGTCCCCTCGGCCGATACGCCAGACTTGAAGATGATGACCGGCTTTTTTCGCGACACCCTCTCGGCGACCTCCATAAACCGCTTCCCATCAACGACACTTTCTATGTAGCCTATTATCACTTTGGTGTTATCATCATCGCCAAGAATCTCAAGGAAATGCGTCTCATCGAGGTCCATCTTGTTTCCCATGCTGATAAACTTGGAGAAGCCTATGTCCCGGCCAACGGCGAAATCAAGTAAAGCGGTAACCATAGCGCCCGACTGAGAAATAAAGCCAATCTTCCCCTGATAGGGCATGGTCTGAGCAAAAGAGGCGTTCAGGTTAGAATAGGTATCAATTATGCCGAGGCAGTTCGGACCGATGACCCTGATTGTCCCCCGGCACATCTGAGCCAGCTCCGCCTCCCGCTGCACCCCTTGTCCACCTATCTCCTTGAAGCCAGCCGTGATAACAACGGCTCCTTTTACCTTTTTTTCTATCAACTCGGCAAAGGTCTTGAGCACCAGCTCGGCGGGTACAATAACTATCGCCAGGTCTATGTCGTCCTTGATGTCCGTCACACTTTTGTAAGCTCTTAGTCCCAAAATATTCTCTGTGCTTGGGTTCACCGGATAAATGGTACCCTTGTAGTTGTCATCAATCAGGTTTTTCAAGGTGTCATAGCCAACCTTGCCCGGCTGGCGCGAAGCTCCAATAACAGCAATGCTTCTCGGCTTGAAGAAAAAGTCAAATCTCTGGTCAGCAGAGCTCATGGCTATACCTCACCTGTTCTCCTTATTACGGCTGCTTTCACCGTGCCTCAAAAGTATCAGCCTTGTCATTATCAGGCTTCGGCCAAATACGAGGTTGTTTATTAACCTCACCCTCTTAATCCCCCTCTCCTTGAAAAGGCGAGGGGGAAGAGATTTTAGAGAGGGGGCAAAGCCCCCTCTCTTACTTACACTCCCCCTTCCCTTAATAAGGGAAGGGGGTCAGGGGGATAGGTTGCTAAACA
>CAZUSN010000136.1:0-3888 GCA_964623035.1 uncultured Dehalococcoidaceae bacterium
ATACTAAATGTCTTTTGGGAGGGGTGTCCGAGTGGACTATGGAGACGGTCTTGAAAACCGTTGTCGCCTTATGGTGACCGTGGGTTCGAATCCCACCCCCTCCGCCATTATAATTGGTAACCCTATCCCCTTTATCCCCTTCCCCTTGATGAGGGGAAGGGGAAGATTTTAAGAAGAGGGGCTGATGCCCCTCTTAAACACCCCAATATTATTAACCAAGAGGAAGAAGCAAAAAGGGGTGAGTAGATATAAGAGAGGGGGCTTTACCCCTCTCTAAAAACTCTTCCCTCTCCCCTTTTGAAGGGGAGAGGGATACAGGGTGAGGGGTTAATAAATAATCCCGCTTAATGAGGACTGACCGAGACCTTGTTCAGCCAGGCAAAGCCCATCGGGTTCAGCTCATATCCGCTAACGTAAGGCTTCACCAGAACGTAATTGCGCGGAAACCATAACGGTATGCAGGCAACATCATCCACCAGCTTCTGCTCCACCTCCTGATAAAGCGCCAGGCTCCGGTCAAAGTCCAGCTCGGCACCTGCCCTTCCCAGCAACGCATCCACCTCAGGATTGCTGTATTCGCCAGCGTTATTATCTTCACCGGTCTTAAAGAGGATTTCCAGAAAATTCTGGGGGTGGGGATAGTCCGCCACCCAGCCCATGTAGTACATCTCATCCTTTTCCTCTTTAAGTCGATAGAGAAAACGCTGTGGCTCAAGCTGCCTGACCGTCACCTCAACCCCCAGGTTCTGCCGCCACTCATGGACAATTGCCTCCAGACTCTGGGAAATTAACCCTCCCCAGCCCATGGTGGTGATGGTAATCGGCGGCAAGCCAGCGACGCTGCCATATTTGGAACTGGCAATAAGCTCCTTCGCCTTATCGACATCGAATCCCAGCCCGGAAAGATTTTCATTAAATCCGGGGATGCCCGGGGGCAGAATGCCATCAGCTCGCTGCATCATATCTTTGAATACCAGGGAGACCAATTTATCCTTATCAATCGCCATGCTGAAGGCTCGGCGGATATTGGCATCGTCAAATGGCGGCTTGGTATGGTCAAAGCCAATGTAACTGAAGCTCAGCTCCGGCACGATATCCAGTTCCTGATAGAAGGCCCCGGACTTATCGGTAACCTTGTCCACATAATTGATGTCGACATCGGTGGCATCAATTTCGCCCACCTCGTACATGTTCATTGGAATTCCGCCCCAGAGCTTAAAAACCACCGCATCGACCTTGGCTTTCTCTCCATAGTAACGTTTATTCTTCTCCAGAACAAACAAATTCTCTTTCTGCCACTCCTTGAGCTTGAACGGGCCGGTGCCATTCGGTTGCCGCCACCACTCGCCACCCGATTCCGCCTCATTTCTATCCACCACGAACGCCACCGGGTAGGTCAGCTTGGACAGGAAATATGACTTGGGGGTATCTATGGTTATCTGGAGAGTATAGTCATCAACGACCCTAACGCCGCTGATTTCTTTCGCCTGACCGGCAATCACTTCCCTCACCCCAACAATATCACCGAGGTAGGTCGCCGCCGTTAATGAGCCGGTATCAGGGTTGCAGGCACGCTCTAGGGAATACTTAAAATCGTCAGCCGTGACCTTCCGACCGTCCTGGAATTTAACATCTTTACGCAGGTAAAAAGTATAAGTCCTGCCGTCACCACTTATTTCCCATTTCTCGGCGATATCCGGAGCCGGCTCCAGATTATCGTCAAGGCGAACCAGACCACCAAACATCTGCTGTATATACTCGTGGGAAATCATTTCTCCAGAGACCGCCGGGTCAAGCGTGATGGGGTCAATGCCATATAAATTAAGCCCTGTTTCCGGTTCTTGCTGGCAGCCAGCCAGCAGCAAGCTGGAGAGCAATACTACGAAAAGAAATGAATATATGATTCTCTTCATCCTTCAACTCCAACAGGTGTCATGTATCTACAAGTTCGCTTTAACTGCATCACAGAACTGGGTGGTGGAGGTTGTTCCCCCCTGGTCGCGGGTCAGGTGCTTGCCCTTCTCATAAACCTTATACACCGCTTTCTCCAATCGAGAAGCTGCCTCATCAAGTCCAAGATATTCTAGCATCATGACTGCACCCAAGAGCATCGCCGTAGGGTTGATGATATTCATACCAGCAATATCTGGTGCCGTGCCGTGAACCGAGCCGAAATAGGCATAGTCCTTGCCGATGCAGGCATTGGGCGTTAACCCCAAGCCACCAATCAGCCCCGCAGCACCATCAGCCAGGATATCGCCATGTTCATTGCACATCACCACCACGTCGAATTGCTGTGGATTTATAATAAGTTGCTGGGCAAAATTATCGATGATGAGCTGACTAAAAGTTAGCTCGGGGTATTCCTTAACCGTCTCCTCAGCTATCCTGCGGAACATCTCATCTGATTGAAGCAATTGATTATATTTAGAGGAGACAGTTACCTTCCCCCGCCCACCTTTAGACTTCCTCTTCAAAGCCAGCTGGCAGGCCACCTGACAGACATCTCTGGTCTCAGCCTCGGTGGTGACCTTGATAGCAAATTTACCTTTAGCCGTGGTATCCAGGGTCAGACCGACCATGCTGTTTTTCAGTTTAAGGGGAGCCAGTTGCTTGATATCCCCCTCCCACCCCGGATACAAACCTTCCAGATTCTCCCGAACGATAACGAAATCTATGCCTTCCGGGCTCTTCAGCGGACTCCTCAGCCCCGGGCGATATTTGGTGGGGCGAATGTTGGCAAAGCACCTTTTGCCCCATCTCAAATAGCCATGTATCCCGATGATATTTCTCGTTGACCCCATGATGGCACAATCAGATTCGTCGATCATCTTCTTAGCCGACTGAGGAAAAGTTTCACCACATTTGGCTATTGCCTCATCACCGGTAAGGGGCCAGAGAAACTCTATACCCAGTTTCATCCCCTCCAAGATTTCCACCGTGGGCAAAACGACCTCCGGTGAAGCATCATCTCCCTTGACCACGCAGACTTTTTTGGTCATAAAATATCTCCCTTCCTGTACTTAGTGCTCAATCTTGGCTTAAGCTCACAACTACATAGTGTAACACATCAGTCTTTCCCTTGCCTACTCAATGGCAGTCGAGATTGTTCAGCAATCAGCCAGGTGACGAACCGGTCTACAGCCTGCAGGAATTTTTCCGGAGCTTCGGTGAAAGTCCAGTGGCTCTTCGCAGGAATAATCTCCAGCGTCGCCTTCGGGATGTGCTTAGCCATGAAACGAGAGCACTCCAGCACCGGGGTATCCCCTTCACTGAGCACAATCAACGTAGCCACGGGCAACTTCTCCAGCTTGGGCTGCAACTGAAAGATGTTGGGACGTTTTTTCTGAACCCCGCGGACGGTATAGGCTATCGCCTTTGCTGAGTTAGCCAGCACTATCTGCCCGATTTCTTTCCCCATCTTGGGGTCGGCTAAGGCGCTAGCCCATGCCGGCAGCTTTTTCATTTCCTCAAGAAAGGCAGCCATTCCTTTCTGCTCGGCTAAATCAGCCAGTTTGTCCCACCATTTCTGCCACCATTCGGCGTCTGACGAGCCAGACCCGATACCCACCGGAATCACGCCCAGACACCGCTTGGGATACTTCAGGGCAAAATTAAGCGCCACATTAGCCCCCATGGAATGACCGCCCACAATGGCCCGAGCGATGCCGAGAGCATCTAAAATACCCCGCATGTCCTCTACCATGATATCTTGCGAATAAGCTTCAGGCTGGTCCGGAATTTCGGAGCGCCCATGGCCGCGGGCGTCATAGGCGATAACACGGAAACGGTCCTGGAAAAAGTCCATCACCCTCTCCCAGCCCTGCCAAGTCCCCGCCAGACCGTGTGCCCAGACCATTGCCAGACCGGTGCCCCGCTCCTCATAAT
>CAZUSN010000137.1:0-3877 GCA_964623035.1 uncultured Dehalococcoidaceae bacterium
GCGCCCCACAGTTAGGAAAGGTCAATATCCAAGCCGCCACAATATTGCCAGCGATACCCCAGCGTACTGCGGAAAACCGTCGGGTAGCTCCTACTCCCATAACGGAAGCGGCGACACAATGGGTGGTGCTCACCGGAATGCCGAAATGTGACGCCGTCTCAATAACCGTGGCGGCGGCAAAGTGCGTGGTGAAGCCGTGAACTGGTCTGAGGCTCGTCATACGCATGCCTATGGTTTTAATAACCTTTCTGCCCCCTATGGCAGTCCCGGCGCTGATGGCAAAAGCCGAGATGACAATGACCCACCATAGTTCCGAGTGAAGCAGGGAGAGGCGGTCCCAGATGCTGGTGTCATGATAGAAAATAACCAGCGCCATGGTGATGACACCGATGGGCATCTGACCGTCATTCTTACCGTGGCTGTAAGCCATGAAAGCAGTGCTCAGAAGCTGAAGCCTGCTGAAAAGGCGGCGCATCTTGTCTGGAGCGCTGCGCTGCAGCATCCAGTAGATGCCAATCATGATGAAAAAGCCCCCGATAAGGCCGAGGGTGGGAGCGATAATCACCGCGGAAAGGACGCGTTGCATAACGCTCCAAACTACGGCGGCGCTGCCGGCCACCGCCATTCCTGCAGCAGCCAGTCCAGCAATAAACCCATGGTGGAGGCTTATGGGCAGTCCCATATAAGTAGCCAGGGTCCCCCAGATAATAATGGAAGCTAGACCAGCAATTATGGTGGGATACGAAATTACCCCTTGAACGATGATTCCCTTGCCGATGGTGTGGGCTACAGCGGTGCCGGTAGCAGCACCGGCAAAATTAGAGATTACGGCGATAAAAAGGGCATTCCTGGGGGAGAGAGCTCGTGTGCCAATGGCAGCGGCGATGGCGTTAGCCGCATCATTCCAACCATTAACCATGCCAAAGCCAACCGCTAGAATGATAACTAAAACAAGAAGTCCAAAAGAAGAATCAGGCATGCTTGAGCGCTACCCCTTCAAGGACATTGGCCACATCCTCACATCTATCGGTTGCGCTCTCCATGTGTTCATAAATTTCGCGCCATTTGATAACTTGGGGAATATTAGAGGCATCATCAAAAAGCTCAGCCATGGCGGCACGAAACACCGTGTCTCCCATATTCTCCAGCCGGTTAATCTCCACACACCTCTCCAGAATATGCTTTAAATCAGCATAGCGACGCAGGCCCTTAACTGCCTTCTCTATCTCCGCTGCCGCCTCCACGATAATATCGGCTAGTTCCTTGGCTCGCTGGCTGGGTTTATCTATCTTATAGATGAGCATGGCATCAGCCGCGGCATGAATAAAGTCGGTCACGTCATCCATGGTATGAGCGAGCAGAGCAATGTCCTCCCGGTCAAAGGGAGTAACAAAGGTGCGGTTTAATTGGGCGATAATTTGATGGGTAACGGTGTCTCCCGTGTGCTCCAGCTCCGTTATTTCAGCGACTCTTCCTCCTATGAGGTTCCAGTTGCCAATCATCTCTTGTAATGCCTGAGAAATCTTGACCATATTTTGGGCGCTTTCCTCAAAGAGGTCAAAAAACTTGCTCTGCCTGGGGATAAGGGAAAATCTAACCATATTCGATTCTCCTCCGCAGGCAGGGGACAGACTTAGCTGAACAGGGATTAAAAGTGAGAGGGTGAATAAAAACATGATAAGCGTTAACGGAAAGCATAACCATAAACCCCGGGGAACTCTCCGCAGGCCAAGGATAGTGGACTTCTACTCCCGCGCGATTAAGAAGCAGCTTCAATTTAATCCCTTAATGAGTTTAGATGAGTTATGAGGGATTGTCAAGGCATCTTGGGAGTATTACTCAGGTTGTTCTGGTTCTTCAGGCTCTTTCGGTTCTGCTGGCTTCTTCTTTTTCTGCCACCAGGCTTTTAGCCGGGTGATAATCTGCTTCTCGTATCCCTGCTCACTGGGAGTATAATATTTTTTGCCCTGAAGCGAATCGGGGAGGTTCTGTTGCTCCACAAAGTGGTCGGGGTAGTCATGGGCATATTTGTAACCTTTACCGTAGCCCATCTCTTTCATCAACGGTGTTACCGGGTTGCGCAGGTGCAGAGGCACTGACTCGCTTGTCCCCTGTTTCACCTCTTCCTGAGCTCGGGAATAGGCTTCATACAGAGAGTTACTCTTCGGGGCGGTAGCTAGGTAGACGACAGCTTCTGCCAGCGCCAGGTTCCCCTCTGGCATGCCAATGAAGTGAACTGCCTGTTGTGCTGCCATGGCGATGACCAGTGCCTGCGGGTCAGCCATGCCGACATCCTCGGAGGCAAAGCGGACTAAGCGACGGGCAATATATAAGGGGTCTTCCCCGGCTTCCAGCATCCGAGCCAGCCAGTACAGGGAAGCATCCGGGTCTGAGCCTCGCATTGATTTGTGCAGGGCGGAAATGAGGTCATAATGCTGGTCGCCACTTTTATCATAGAGCAGAGCCCGGTGCTGGAGAGCATCTTCAATTGTGGGCAGGGTAATATAGCGTTTGCCTTCATTATCAGGCGGCGTGCTTAATGCTGCCATCTCCAGAGTATTGAGGGCAACCCGGGCATCATTGTTGGACATGGCAATAAGATGGCTTAAGGCTTCAGGAGCCAGCTCTACATTCAAATCACCAAGACCACGCAGACCATCCTTGAGCGCTCTGGTGATGATAACCTGAATTTCGTAGTCGGTCAGGGGCTTTAGCGGTATAACTCGGGTGCGCGAAAGGAGAGGTGAGGTAACCTCAAAGGAAGGGTTTTCCGTAGTCGCCCCGATTAGGATAATGGTGCCATCTTCAACAAAAGGCAGAACGGCATCCTGCTGTGTTTTATTGAAGCGGTGAATTTCATCAATGAACAGGATGGTCTTCTGCAGATTCATCTGGCGGCGCCCTTTGGCTTCTTCTATAATGCGGCGCAGGTCGGCGACGCTGGCGCTGACGGCGCTGACCGGGCTGAAGTGTGCCCCGGTGGTCTTGGCGATGATGTAAGCCAGTGTCGTTTTACCGCAGCCTGGAGGTCCCCACAGAATCATGGAGGGTATCTTATCGCTTTCAATGGCTTTTCTCAGCACGCGTCCCGGACCGATGATATGCTCCTGCCCGACAAAGGTGTGCAGGCTGTTAGGTCTCATTCTGGTAGCCAGGGGAGCTTCCTGCATCTTTTGCTCTTCGGCTCGCTGTTCAAACATGTCCATGCTCATGGTGCACCTGATTTAGGTTAACATAAATTCTTTACCTTGACAAGATTTTGTTCTACCTCACCCCCTGTGTCCCCCTCTCCTTGAAAGGAGAGGGGGAAGATTTGGGAAGAGAGACTTCGTCCCTCTTAAACGCCCTGTAATTAGATTTCGGGCTTCGCCCCTCTAAAATCCCTATTGAGCATATTGGGGAGTCGCCTCTGCTTATTTTTTATTCTCCCAGGCGGGCATCTTTGACATATGCTCTCTGGCAGCCATCCTGGCGGTTTCCCGGTTCATATTCTGGGTCTTCATCATGAAGCCGACCATGCCCTCAAATACTTCCTGGTAGCTTTTGAGGCTGCCGTCTGGATTGGAGCAATACACACAGTAGGTATTTGCCGGGTTTCCCGCCCCGAAATCCTCGGGCTTGGTCATGGGTATGCCACAGCTCAGACATTTTTTGGCTGAGATCTGGTTGAAGACAAGCATGTAGCCATTGACATCCGGCACGGTAAAGTCCCTGACACCGAATGGTTCATCTTTGATATCAACGGCAATCTTGGCCCCCTTCTTTTTTAGCTCCTTATAATACTCGTCAATATCGCCGTCAATTTGCAGATACAGATAGACGCCGATGCCCAGCTTTGCTTTACTGCTGATGCCGTGGTCTTTCGCCGGGACAAACA
>CAZUSN010000138.1:0-3865 GCA_964623035.1 uncultured Dehalococcoidaceae bacterium
CGGGGAAAGATTAGAAGAGAACGAAGCTGGCAAGACGGAGGGGGTGGTGGCGGAGCAGTTAAAGGTAGCTCTGGCAGGCATTGCTGACCCTGATGGTCTGATTATCGCCTATGAGCCAGTCTGGGCTATTGGCACCGGCAAAGCAGCTACCGGAGAACAGGCAAATAAGACCATTGCTTTTATTCGCCGGAATATCGCCAAATCATATGACGATAAGACTGCCCAGGAGATGCGCATTTTATACGGCGGCAGTGTCACCGCCACTAACGCTGCTGAGTTTATGCAAGAAGCTGAGATTGATGGGGCTCTCGTCGGTGGTGCCAGTCTGAAAGCCACAGAATTTTTGAGTATCGTAACGCAAACCGCGGTGATTAAACATAAGAGATGAACCACCTGGTAGCTATCGTTGGTCCGACCGGTATTGGCAAAAGTCGTGTGGCAATTCGCTTAGCTCAGGTTTTCCGTGGCGAGATAGTGAACGCAGATAGTCGGCAGGTCTACCGGTATATGGATATTGGCACCGCCAAGCCTGAGACAAAAGAACTATCCCTCGTTCCCCACCACTTAATCAGCATCATTGACCCCGATGAGAGCTTCAGCCTGGCTCAATTTCAGGCGCTGGCTTACCAGACCATCAAGGGCATCCACCAGCGCCATAAATTACCCTTATTGGTCGGGGGTAGCGGGTTATATGTCTGGGCAGTATTGGAGGGCTGGAAAATACCCGCAGTGCCGCCTGACCTTGAATTGAGAAAGCGTTTGGAGGAGAAAGCAGCCGCTAGGGGAGCTGACGAGCTTTATCAGGAGCTTATGGAGCTCGACCCCGCTGCCGCGCAGAAAATTGACCCCCGCAACGTGCGGCGTGTCATCAGAGCCCTTGAAATATGTCAAAAGACAGGAGCCTATTTTTCTCAGCTTCAGAGCAAAGAAGCCCCTCCGTTTAAAATCTTAATAATCGGTCTAACTGCCGATAGGAGGGAGTTATACCGAAGAATTGATTTAAGGGTTGATAGAATGATAGAGCAGGGGTTAGTGGCTGAGGTGGAAAAATTGCTCAATATGGGGTATGATTTTAAACTACCGTCTATGTCTGGTATTGGTTACAAACAAATCGGGTTGTTTTTTAAAGGTGAACTGACCCTGGCAGAAGCTATAGAGCAGATTAAGTCTGAAACCCACCGCTTTGTTCGCCATCAGTACACCTGGTTCCGTTTGGATGACGCCCGGATTCACTGGTTCGATGTCGCCAGACAACCAGATTCAGAAGTTGAGGCGAGGCTAATTGAATTCTTAAAGACTGAGTCAAAAGAGGGAGTAGCGAGGTAAAAGATGAATTTTACCAAAATGCATGGCGCCGGAAATGATTTTATCCTGGTGGAAACCAACGATGCACAGCGCAACTGGTCAAAGTTAGTCATAGCCATGTGTGACCGCCACTTTGGCATTGGCGGCGATGGACTGATATTGGTCATGCCCTCAGATAAAGCAGACGTCAGGATGCGTGAATTCAATCCTGACGGTTCGGAGGCAGAAGCCTGCGGTAATGGTATAAGGTGCCTCGCCAGGTTTGTCTATGAAAGTGGGCTGGTTAACCCTAAGGCTGACCAGATAACCATAGAAACCATGGTCGGCATCAGGAAGCTCAAGCTCCTTAAAGAAAGAGGCAAGCTAATCGGTATTCAGGCTGGAATGGGGAAGCCAGCTTTCGGGGCTAATGACATCCCGGTAGTGCTCCAGAAGAGCGACGAAAAGATAGTTTACCTAAAATCAATGCTCAGCTATTCGGTTACCATTGATAGGACAAAGCTGCTCCTGAATTTCGTTTCCATGGGTAACCCGCACGCTGTTTTCTTCCAGCAAAGCCCGGTAGCCGATTTCCCCTTGACACAGCTGGGGCCAAAGGTGGAACATCTAGCCATCTTTCCCAAGCGGACAAATTTTGAGGTCGCCAGAGTAATCAACCGGCGGCAGATAGAAGTCCGTGTCTGGGAGCGGGGAGTAGGGGAGACCCTGGCGTGTGGCAGTGGTGCCTGTGCTGTGGCAGTGGCTGCTCAGCTTTACGGCTCTGCTGATAACAAAGTTGACATAAAACTACCAGGTGGCATACTTCAAATAGCATGGGATGGGGCGGGAGAAGTTTTGATGAGCGGTCCAGCGGAAAGAGTATTTGCCGGAGAATGGCCAGAATGAGGTGCAAAGATGAGATTATCACAACGTGTTGAAAGCTTACCACCATACCTTTTTGTGGAAATCAGTCGTAAGATTGCCGAGAAGAAAGCTAAAGGCGAAGAGGTAATCAGCTTCGCCATCGGTGACCCTGACATCCCCACGCCACCGCACATCATTGAGCGGCTCTGTCAGGCAGCCAGAGACCCGGCTAATCATCGCTATCCGGAGTCTGATAGCTTACCGGAACTGCGCCGGGCTATCGCCCAATGGTATCAAAGTCGCTTCGGTGTTTCTTTCGACCCGGATAAAGAGGTATTGCCACTGATTGGGTCAAAAGAGGGAATCGCCCATATTGCTTTCTGCTTGATTGACCATGGGGATTTCTCTCTGGTGCCCGACCCGGGTTATCCCGTCTATTCGGTAAGCGCCATGTTGGCTGATGGCCGACCATACTATCTGTCGCTTAGAGAGGAAACAAACTGGCTGCCCAGATTGAATGCGATTCCTGAGCATATTCTGAAAAGAGCCAAGCTGCTCTGGATAAATTATCCCAATAATCCCACTGCGGCGGTGGCTGACCTCAACTTTTTCAATCAGGTAGTCAAATTCGCCCAGCAATATAACCTGGTGGTCTGTCATGACGGACCATACACCGAGGTCGCTTTCGATGGCTATCAACCGGTCAGCTTTATGCAGGCAGAAGGGGCTAAGGAGGTGGGTATAGAGTTTCACTCTCTCTCCAAAAGCTACAACATGACCGGATGGCGCATAGGCATGGCTGTGGGCAATGCCAGAATAATAAATGCCCTGATGAGGCTTAAATCTAATATGGATTCAGGGATTCCACAGGCTATTCAATATGCTGCCATTGAAGCTCTGACCGGACCTCAGGGCGCTATTTCGGAACATAACGCCATTTACCAGAGACGCCGCGACCTGATTATTGAGGTGTTAAATAATATTGGACTTAAAGCCAAACCCCCAAAGGCGAGCTTGTACATCTGGGCTAAGGTTCCGGAAGGTTATACTTCGATGGACTTTACCGCTGATTTATTAGACCAGGTCGGAGTAGCGGTTACCCCCGGGATAGGGTATGGCAGAAATGGCGAAGGTTATGTGAGGCTGTCTGTGACCATCCCGGATGCGGCGCTGGTAAAAGGGCTGTCGCGGTTATCGGGATGGCGCAATATCCGTCGGCGCATTGTTTGAGAATAACTTGACATAACGAGGAAAATAAAATCACCAGGGGTACTATTCTTATTCGGACCAAACCTGAACGAGCTTTTCTGGTCGCGGTAGCCACCAGGGAAACCAAAGATAGGTGGTCGGCTGAATCCTCAATAGAGGAGCTAGCTCAACTGACCAGTACCGCGGGAGCCAGTGTCGTTGGTAAGCTCATTCAGCGATTACCCACACCATCAAAAACGCACTATTTAGGCAAAGGCAAACTGGAAGAGCTGCTCGCCCTGAAAGACAGCGTCAACTATGATGTGGTCATCTTTGATGATGAGCTCACGCCGCGACAGCAGCGGAACCTGGAAGATGTTCTCCAGGTGAAGGTAATTGACCGCGTTGCCTTAATTCTGGATATTTTTGCCAAACGTGCCCGAACCCATGAAGGACAATTGCAGGTAGAACTGGCGCAACACCAATACCTTTTACCTCGACTTGCCGGGCAGTGGAGCCATTTAGAAAG
>CAZUSN010000139.1:0-3852 GCA_964623035.1 uncultured Dehalococcoidaceae bacterium
GTCTTACTTAGCTTTGACTGTTTCCTCAGTTTTTCTCTGTAAGGCAGCTCGTTTCTCCCGAGCTTCCTTAATGGCAGCGTAGATGCCACCGACGTTCAGATACCAGACAAAAGCTGCCGGGAAAAGAATGATGGGTATTGCTACTATCAGTGCTACTATGAATTGCCATTCCATCGCCTATCCCCTCCTTTCTGATTTTCTGTTGGCTCTTCCTCTTACCTCTACTATTAGCTTAACACCCTGTTTGGTAACCTAGCTTCCGCTGTGATACTTATTTTTGAGCCTCGAAATCTTAAATATTTGTGCCTACCTTTAACTTCAGGGATTAGGTAATTATACTTATCCTTACTATTTGATAATGGACAGATGCTGATATGTTCGAGTTGTTTATCAACCTCACCCTCTCTTACTTACATCCCCCCTGCCCTTCATAAGGGAAGGGGGTAAGGGGGATGGGTTATTAAACCAGCATAGTATGCTCCTGAGTTGAGACATCTTTAGGCAAGATGTATGATAGAAATAGTGAAAGACCAAGGGGGCTTCATTTGAATCAGATCAAAATTTTAATTGCTGATGACCATGCTGTAGTGCGGGAGGGCACTCGTCAGATATTGGAACAGGAGCCGGACCTGACAGTGGTTGCTGAGGCTTCAGACGGAGAAGAAGCGGTAAGGTTCGCTGGGAGCGCTAAGCCTGATGTTGCCATCATCGATATTTCCATGCCTAAAGTTGATGGCATCGAAGCAACAAAGCAGATAAAAACACTTTATCCTGCCATTGTGGTGCTGATACTTACCGCCTATGATGATGAGCAATTTGTCTTTAGCCTTCTGGAAGCCGGCGCAGCGGGTTACCTGCTTAAAAGCGTTCGTGGGCGTGAATTAATTGATGCGGTACGCCAGGTCTATCGTGGAGAATCGGTTCTTCATCCGGCGATAGCTCGTAAGGTGCTGAATAGATTTGTGCCCGGTCCAGGTAAGCTGGCAAAGCAGGCGCCCGCCGAAGTTCTAAGCAAACGGGAGATGGACGTTCTCAAATTGGCAGCTAAGGGCTTAAGCAATCAGGATATTGCCGATAAACTTTATCTCAGCCTGCGCACCGTTCAAGCTCATTTAGCCCATATCTTCAATAAATTGCAGGTCAGCTCACGGACGGAAGCGGTAGTGCGCGCCCTAAAAGAGGGCTGGGTTACCCTTGAGGATATCCCCTGAACATTTCTAATGGGCAGCTAGAATATGAATGTGGCAAGCTATTTATCACCAGTCCGGCTGAAAAAGGTCCTCAGTAATCCGGGTTTCTGGTTTATTCTAGCCTTGCTGGTACTGATTACGCTTCCTCACTATCATGACGTGCTGAAGCACCCGGCTTTCGTGAATGCGCTGATGTCCAAACTTAACCTGGAGAGGCATGCCTTTGAGAGGATTCTCTATCTGGCACCTATAGTCTGGGCAGGATTCCTCTTTGGCTGGAGCGGTGCTTTCATAACTTCACTAGTTGCTCTTGCTCTTATGTTGCCCCGCGTCATCCTTATTTCGCTGTTCCCCTTGGATGCGCTTTTTGAGACCAGCGCTGTTTTCATTATTGGCAATGTGCTGGCTATCAGTTTCAGCGCACTCCGTAAGTCACGGGAATACCGCACCCAGTTAGAAATAGCTCATCAGGAACTTCAAGCCAATGTGCAAGCCATAAAAGAGAATGAGAAGAGGCTGGCTGCCATCAACCAGATATCAGGCACTATTTCTCAGTCCCTGGAGCTGAGCCAGGTGCTGAGCACCGCTATTGACAATGTGGTAGATGTCATGAAAGTAGATGCTGCCTGGATGTTTCTTTTAAACGAGGATTTGGCTGAGCTTCAGTTAGCGGCTCATCAAGGCATATCGGAGGAATTTGCCAGGGGGGTGGATAAGCTGAAGCTGGGAGAAGGCTTAAGTGGTAGAGTAGCGCAATCAGGCGAGCCGATGGTCGTTGAAGATGCTTCGACCGACCCCAGGCTGGCCAGACAAGTAGTGGTCAACTATAATATGCATGCCATGCTCATAGTACCTCTGAGCTCCAAAGGCAAAGTCAATGGGACTCTCTGTGTAGCCATGCGTAGTCACCGCCAGTTCCAGCAAGGGGAGATAGAATTGCTCACCGCTATCGGGAATCAGATTGGCGTTGCCATCGAAAATGCTCGCCTGTATCAAAGCCAGCAGGAAGTCGCGGAACGGCTGCGCAGAATGCAGGAAAATCTCCGCTTCCATTTGCATCAGGTAACCAAAGCTCAGGAAGAGGAGCGAAAGCGCATCTCGCATGAACTACACGACGAGACCATTCAAGCTCTGGTTACTCTATCTCGTCAGTTAGATACTATTGCGTCCGATGATAAGGGATTGCCCGAGGAATATCGCCGCCAGTTAGAGGAAATATGGCATCAGACTAACTCTATCATAAAGGAGGTCCGCCGTTTAAGTCAGGACCTGCGTCCAGCAGCGTTAGACCGTCTCGGACTGCTGCCAGCGTTAGAGTGGTTAGCCTCTGAGGTGACCAGCTACTCTGGAATAGAGACCAAGGTTAAGGTGAGAGGGGAGCAGCGGCGTCTTCCCGAAGAGGTGGAGTTAGTGCTCTTTCGCATCACTCAGGAAGCGTTGCGAAATGTATGGCGGCATTCCCAGGCGAGTAAGGCGGAGATTAACGTTGAGTTTGAGCCGAGCAAAACAAGAATAACGGTTAGCGATAATGGCAAGGGCTTTAACCTTCCTGACAAAATAGACGGGCTGGCAAGGGACGGTAAACTTGGACTGGCCGGGATGCAGGAACGCGCCCAGCTAATCGGGGGCACTCTAACGGTTCAATCTGCGCCGGGCAAGGGAACCAGCGTTACCATAGAGTCACCAGCCTGATTTTCCGTAAATAAGTTAAATTACGCCACGCCTAAATTTGTTTGGCACATATCAATAGGGCTGAAAATTACTTGACTTCCCTGCCGAGCTTTTGCTATATTTTCCATTTAAAAGAACGGAGAAAGAGATGCCTGTCCCCAAATTGAAACAATTACGGCGGGCTTATGGTTTTGACGAAGTAGCCATAGTCCCCGGAGATGTAACCATCAACCCCGACCAGACCAACACTGACTTTAAGATAGATAATTTTGTCTTTTCCATCCCTATTATGGCAGCAGCGATGGATGCGGTGACCGATGTCAACTTTGCTGTTCTGATGAGCAAGAAGGGTGGTTTGGCTGTCCTCCATTTGGAAGGGGTACAAACGCGATATGAGAATCCCGGGGAGGTATTGTCTGAAATTGCTCAGGCATCTCAGGCTGAGGTTACTTCCCTGTTGCAAAGAATCTATGCCGAACCGATTAAGGAAAACCTTATTGGCGAGCGAATCCAGGCAATTAAAAAGCAAGGGGCTAGCTGTGCGGTCTCAGTGACTCCAGCTAACACCAAGCGTTTTGCGCCGCTAACTGCTGAAGCTGGGGCGGATATTCTGGTCATCCAGTCCACGGTGACCACGGCGCGGCACATCTCCAAAAGCTACCGGGGACTGATTTTCTCCGAGCTTAAGGAGACGATACCCATGCCGATTATCGTCGGCAACTGCGTCAGCTATAGCGCTTGTTTGGAGCTGATGCGCACCGGGATTTCCGGGGTTTTAGTCGGTGTCGGGCCGGGTGCTGCTTGCACTACCCGGGAAGTCCTTGGCGTCGGTATCCCTCAGGTGACAGCGACGATTGATTGCGCAGCCGCTAGAGATGAGTATTTCCGCGAGTCAGGCAGGTATGTTCCCATAATTACTGATGGTGGCTTTCGTAAAGGTGGCGACCTGTGTAAAGCCTTTGCGGCTGGTGCCGATGCCGTGATGTTGGGC
>CAZUSN010000140.1:0-3840 GCA_964623035.1 uncultured Dehalococcoidaceae bacterium
CCCTTTGTAAGGGAAGGGGGGAGTGTAAGTAAGAGAGGGGCAATCCCCCTCTCTGGAATCTCTTCCCTCTCCCCTTGCCAAGGGGAGAGGGATAAAGGGTGAGGGGTTGTTAAACAAATTCTTCCGAAAAGACCTTGACATATTAATTCAGTTGATGGAAAATGACGGGTATAGAGTTAAAGAGATAGCCAGATAGGGAAAACAATAAACCGGTAGCCATCAGCTATTGATAAGTGAAAAGTGGAGCAGGGCATTGGAGGAGAAAGCTGGAGCTCTAGAACAAGCTAATAAGGAAAGCGAACAAAGGGCTATCCAGAGAGCCGGGGATAGAGCCAGAACTGCCCGATGGGACCTCAATATCGCCATATTCTTGTTTGCCGTCTTAATTATCATTCTAATTCTGCTCTTTCAGGGGGTTACCCTTGAGATTGTTGCCCCAATCGCTGTGGTTGGCTTGGGCCTGGTCTGGCTTGTGGGATGGCGGCAAGGGAAGCAACTCTATGAACGTTTCCTTGAGGAAGAACTGGCTAAATTGGAGTTTGAACGAAGCCGGAGACTTGAGGAAACGGTCGAAGAGGCAGTTCAGAGGGCGCTGCGCGAACGGTGGCGGTAGTCAGTAAAGGACGCCTCTGGTTCCCGATTAGAGTGTTTTGTACGGCTAAATCTTGTTTCTAATTTTTAATCCCCTTTTGTGGAAGGAAAAGTATGGAAGTATTGAATAGTATCCCAATCAATTTGGAGCTGGAAGCAGTCCTCAAGCGAATGCACGTGCGTAATCGAAGTGAGGGGATTGTGAAAAATGTCCAGGAAATGCTTGAAATTGCTCGTCCCATAGCTAAACCTAAAGCTATTTATGATGTTGCCTATGTAGACCATAAAAATGGCGACTCTCTGGAGATTGGTGGGGTAAAGTTTGTCAGCCGCGTTCTCAGAATTAATCTGGATAAGGTGGAGCGAGTTTTTCCCTATGTGGTAACCTGCGGCAGAGAACTCGATGAAATAGACATCCCAGCCGATGATTTTATCAAAGGCTATTATCTTGACCAGATTAAGGAAACAGCCGTCATCTTAGCCAGGCAGTATCTTGAAGATTCTCTCCAAAAGCGTTATGCCCTTGGGCAGGTGTCAAGGATGGCACCCGGCGCCGGGGCTGGGGAGGACTGGCCAATCACCCAGCAGGAAGAATTGTTCTCACTCTTCGGCGGCAAAGATAGAGTTGAGGGACTGATTGGCGTGAGGCTGACCGACAGATGCTTAATGATTCCCATAAAATCCGTATCAGGAATATTTTTCCCGACTGAGGTCAGGTTTGAAAGCTGTCAGATATGCCCTAGAGAAAGGTGTATTGGGCGGAGAGCCTCCTATGACCCGGAGCTAGCCAAAAAATACCGCCCAAACGAGTAATAGGCTGGCTATCCTTTTACTTCAATTCCAGACCGATGCGGAACGCTTTGCCCAAGACCTCGCCAAGAGCTAGATATTGTTGCGCGGGCTCCGCAATGTAGGCAATCGGCTTAATTTTGTTTACATCTATCTTGCCCTTGGTAAGGCAGTTCTCCGAGACATGGGTTTCCTCAATTTGACCCACAAAAAGGGTATGACTGCCTAATTCCAGGGTATGCACTACCTTACATTCCAGATTGATGGGGCACTGCTCGATAAGCGGGGCAGTGCCTAATTTGCCGTAAAAAATTTTGAACTGGCAGGCTTCTACTTTATTGACTTTAGCGCCCGAGCTGATGCCACAGTAATCGGTCTCTTTTACCAGGTCAACGGAGGGCACATTAACCGAGAAAGTCCTGTTCTGGCTGATGCCTTTATGAGTATGGCGGCTGGTTCTTATGGCTACCGCAATCATCGGAGGGTCAGCATTGACAATGCCACCCCAGGCCACCGTCATGAAGTTTGGTCTACCAGCAACATCGGCTCCGACTAAGAGCGTGGGCATGGGATAAATTTTTGTGCTGGGGCCCATGGCGATTTTATTCATGTTCTTCCTCCCAAAATTTGTCTTGCCTTGAATCTATGATAACAGTAACCGGTCGAGCGCGGCTGCCAGACTGGCTGAAGTAAGGATTGCCATATCATTGATGCCATCAATGTCCACCACCAAAAGCTTATAGGGATGATTTATCAACTTTGTTTCCTTTCCCGGCTTGTAGATAGCTGCGGAGAGTTATGGCATTTCTTACCGCAAAGGCTTCAGCGTCATTATTGAAATAGACGTAGACGGCTTTAAGATTCGCTCTCAAACTGGATATCTTCTTTGCCCAATCAGCCAGTTCTTCATCCGAGTAACAACTGGAGTAGAGTCCGCGGCTGCCATGAAATCTGATATAGGCAAAATCAGCGGTAGCCACCGGAGGGCAGGTGAAGGAAGGCATGTCAAAGACACAGAGTCCGACATTGTACTGGCGCAGGATGTCAAAAACCTTCTCCTCCAGCCAGGAAGGATGCCGGAATTCAAAGACATGCGGCATCCCTTGAGGCAGTTTTGTCAGGAATGATTCCAGTCTCTCGTCATTACGATGCATATTGGGCGGGAGCTGGTAGAGAAGTGGACCTAATTTTTCGCCCAGGATTCTGGCTCGGCTAATAAAATTTTGCAGTGCTTCCTCGATATTTTTGAGCCGCTTGATGTGAGTAATGAAGCGGCTCACCTTGACGGCAAAGATAAATTCGGGAGGTGATGAGCGATACCAGTTGGCAAAGGCATCCTCTGAAGGCAGCCGGTAAAAGCTGTTATTGAGTTCTACGGTATCGAAATGGCTGGCGTAAAATCCGAGCCATTCCGCTTTGGCTAAGTTCGCCGGATAGAAGAGGTCTCGCCAGTGGTCGTAATGCCAGCCTGATGTGCCGATAAAATAGTGAAATGCCATTACCTCTCTTGCCCGTTTTTATTCTAACATCAATGGAAATACACTTCCAAAAAATTTCCTCAGTTTGACCATTCCTAAACGTATCCTGTATATTAAAAAGCAGAATTGACTACCTCAGGTGATGAGCAAGCCCAAGAATCAGAGATTTGAATAAGGAGTTATCATCAACCATGTCTTCGACCAAAGCGAAAACTTTAGTTCAGTGCGATTTTGATAATACCATTGCCGAGGAAGATGTGAGCTTCATGATTTTGGATGCCTTTTCGGACGGGGACTGGAGACAGTATTTAAAACTCTACCGGGAGCACAAGATATCGGTGGGAGTTTTCAGCAGCCAAGCCTTTGGTCTGGTCAAAGCGGATAAACAGACCATGCTTGATTTTCTCCTGAAAAAGAACGTGGTGAAAATTCGTGATGGGTTTAAGGAATTATTAGACTACTGTGCCAGGAGGGGCTTCAGGTTTGTCATTGTGAGCAATGGTCTCAGGTTCTATATAGAAGCCATCCTCGAAAATCTCGGCATCGATAATGTTGAGGTATTCGCTGCCGAGACCGAGTTCCATGCGGAAGGGCTTGAGGTTACATACTTTGGACCGGACGGCAGACAATTGCAGGACAATTTTAAGAAGTCGTACGTTGAATTATTTCTAAGTCAGGGCTACCGTGTGATATATATTGGAGACGGTTATTCTGACATCATCCCGGCGAGCCTCGCTGACCACGTTTTTGCCCGGGATGACCTGCTGACCGACTGCCGGAAGAAGGACTGCCAATACACCCCTTTCAACGACCTGAATGATGTGGTCAAGGGGCTGGAGGGTCTGGCGTAGAAATAAATTCCTCAAAAAATTAGATGTGAACTGGATTTAGGCCTTTAATCTTTTATCCTCATCCAGTTTAACCTATTTAAAGTTTCTCTCTTATCGCTTAACCCCAGCTTAGCTTTGTTGATGGCTCTGGA
>CAZUSN010000141.1:0-3812 GCA_964623035.1 uncultured Dehalococcoidaceae bacterium
CAGCGGGCGCCCGCTGCCTGTAGTCATGATGTGTGTCTCATCTTCCAGTCGGGGCCATTCTATGGTTTTACCTTTCACTACATCGAGCTTAAAGGTCACCTCAGCAGAGGTTTCCAGCGCCACGCCGCAGAGTTCGCCATCACCTTGAGCGGCATGGACATCGCCGAAGGCGAGATAGGCGCCCCGCACCCATACCGGCAGGTATAGGACTGTGCCTTCTTTTGTCTCGACACAATCCATGTTGCCTCCGTATTCGCCGGGAGTCATTGACGTCTCAATACGACCAAATCTCGGCGCGACACCGATGGAACCTAAAAACGGGTGCAGGGGAATCTCAATTCGTCTCTGCCGGCTCTCCTTAAGTTCCAAAATGCCGACATTTCGCTTCAAATCCAGTTGCCAGTCAAATTTTTTCTCTGGTATTGGTTCGTTGAGCAGTAGCTCCCTGCCCGGTACCTCTCCAGTGAGGAAACCAAAACGTGTTCTATGTCTTGACCAGGCATAATTGCGGTTCAGCTTAATCTTTTGAATAGTTATCGCCAGTATGTCACCGAGCTCAGCTCCTTCAATGTAGATGGGACCAGCTAAGGGATTGCGCTGGCAGAAAAGGGTAGTCTCACTGCGCTGTTTCTGTTCTTCAGGCATTGGCTCCAACTTTTCGTTGAAACCGCCAGCATCACGCGTCAGCGCCACCACCATATCGCCACTTCTGACCTTCAAGGCAGGTTTATTGGGTGCGAAGGTGTAATGGTAAAGGCGTGGTTCAAGTTTATAAACCTCGTTTTTTCTCATTTTGACTCGCCTTTTACGACTGCTTAGTAAAGTATATCCCTTAAGGTATGCTCTTCACGCCTATAAAGGATGGCTCGTGCATCGGGATGAGGATATCCGCCAATCCCTTGATGCGCAAGAGGCTCTCGAAAGCCTCTATCACATTCAAATGTGTTCCGGGAGCGATTACTGGCATGACCTTTTTGACTTCCTCCGGGGGCTCAAAGTTTTCCATGAGGCAGCAAAATCCGGTGATAACCGCTTTGCCCTGCTCAGTGTTAATGGCAACCGCCTGAACCCCTGGTGCATGACCTGGCGCGGGAATCAATTCGATTCCCGGGGCAACTTCATACTGCCCCTTAACCAGGACAAAATTCAGGTCTCGCAGGAGGTCTTTCTTATAGCTGAGACCCGTGATGGGGTGGGGAGCGAGGGCAAATCTTAATTCATCCTCTGAGACCAGCACTCTGGCTTTCTTGCATTTGGAGGTGTTAGCACAATGGTCCCAGTGGAGATGGGTCTGGATGACCAAATCGATGTCATCTGGTTTCAAGCCCAGGCTGGCCAGAGCCTCTTCAAAGGTCATCACCTTTTCCGCTGGAAAACCTCTAAAGCTTTCCGCTAGCTTGGCATCGGCTCCAGTATCAACTAGAATGTTCTGGTCAGCTCCCTCAATATACCAGCAGAAAACAGGCGCTTGAAATTTTATACCGTAGTTGTATCGGTAGGTGAGTATTCCCTTGTCTAATTCCATTTTGGTTAACAGGAGTGGTCTGATTCGATACGTTTTCACAGTCTGCGGTCCTCCTTCTCCAATCGGGCTCGTTGGCAGGGCTCTTTCTTTAGCTATTATACTATTTCTGATGGTGCTTTGCTCTGGTATTTGCTTGTTTTTCCATCTACCTGGTGGCGTGGGCGATTTCCCTGACGCTTTTCCGAATATTCTCAATCTTCAGAATCTTTTTCCAGTCAGGCTGGAAAATCTGCTCTCTAGCCTGACTAGCCGCTAATTTGGCACCATCGGAGACGGGAGCACCAGCGAAATCAAAGACAATAGCCAGTACGGTGCGAACATGACCAAAGAAAAAGTCACGGACCGCTTGCTCTGGAATACCCATCCGGATGACCTCGTCCATCGCTTCACGCATGATTGTGGCGCAGGTTAAAACCAGGGTTTCAACCAGTGCCGGCTCCAGGATAGCCATTTGCTCGATGGTAATGCGGTGCGACCTTGTAACCGGGGCAAAGATGACCCGGGCAATAGCTTCTCCCTTAGCGTAATCTTTTTCCGGGCCCTGATGTAAAGCACAGACGATGCTCTGTTTAGCCTTAACTCCGCCAAACCAATCGCGCCTGGCTTCCGGGTCAGTTTCCTCATGGAACAGGGGCGGGTGGCAGGGATGGGAAATGAAGTAAGTGATATCCTTGCGCTCTGGCAACACGCCAGCATAGGCGGCTGCCGGGTCAAGCCCCATCACCATGGTGCCACTCTTAAGCTTGGGCACGATTTCGGCACATATCTTGCCAATCAGTGCGTCTGGCACCGCGAGGATAACCACATCGGCTTGGGCAAGAGCTTTTTCCTGAGGCGTTACTGATACCCCAAGTTCAGCCAGGCTGGCTTTCCCAGCTTCACTTATTTCAATATAAAGCGTAGTATAGTCAGGGTGACCCTTGATATTTCTGGTGATGCGGAGCCCCATTTTACCGCCGGCACCCATTAAGGCTATGGTTGTCATTTTACTCCCTCCTCCTTATTTTTTGTCAGCATAGTAACAAGTGTAATAGTAGATTCTCAACTACATGGTTGTCAATTTTAGCTGGCTGGGGAATATACTGGCGAGGATTACCTGAGTTCAGTGAGGTTGGTATTATCTAGAGATTAATGTTCACTTACCAGTCGCCGAAGTGTTTAAAAAGCAAGGGAAGCACAATGCTTCCCTTTTTCTTTATTTGTCAAATTTCTGTGGTAACTGTTACCATTGGAGTTTTCGTTCACTGGTTCCACGATGACTGCCTCAAATCCCTTAGGACTCAAGCTGACCTTAAACTTAACGCTTTGTCCCTCGTTTAACTGGTCAAACACCGCACCGTGAAGTTGGCTACAGTGGAAAAAGACTTCATGCCCATAGCTGCTTTTGATAAAGCCGTAACCATTGTTTTTCAGCAACCGCTGAATGATGCCGGTTGACATGACATCTTCTCCTCTTTGACCTTCAAACTTGTATAAATCAGGCTACATCCCGCCGCATGAAGCCTGATGGATTTTAATTCGTTGATATCTTTGTGTTAAGTGGTCGCGACATGGCAGGCGCATGGTGTTTGCGAAGGTATGAAGGAGTATCAAGCTCGTCGCTCTTTAAGTTCTTGAGAATTCTGACGAGCTCCTTTTCCCGCGCCGTGCTTTCCAGTGCCTCCACAGTAGCAAAGCCGGTGGCGATTAGGGTTAACCGTACTTCGTCACCCACATTGGGGTCAAGCACCACACCGAAGATGACATTTGCCCCGGGGCTAACTGCCTGTCGGATGACCTCGGCGGCTTTATTCACCTCAAAGAGGGAGAGATTGCTGCCGCCCGTGATGTTAAACAAGACCCCGGTGGCTCCTTCCATGGTGACATCCAGCAATGGACTTGCCAGAGCTTGTTTTGTGGCGTCTATGGCACGGTTCTGGCCGGAACCACGTCCGATGGACATCCATGCCGGACCAGCGTCCTTCATAATTGTTCTTACGTCAGCAAAGTCAAGATTGATAAGTCCGGGGACAGTAATCACTTCAGCAATGGCTTGCACTCCGTTGTGAAGTACCTCGTCAGCCAGCCTAAAGGCGCTATCGACGCCTGTCTTATGGTCACAGAGGTCAAGCAAGCGGTCATTGGGGATGATGATGAGGGTATCCACCTTGTCCATCAAGTTCATTATCCCCTCTTCCGCAACTTGAGCGCGGTGGGTGCCTTCAAAGTTAAATGGTTTGGTGACCACGGCAATGGTGAGCGCACCGCTTTGTTTAGCCAGCTCTGCCACCAGCGGTGCAGAACCGGT
>CAZUSN010000142.1:0-3781 GCA_964623035.1 uncultured Dehalococcoidaceae bacterium
GAGCAAGAGCAAAGACAAACGTGGAGTGTTTAACAACCCCTCACCCTTTATCCCTTTTTAAGAGGAAGGGAGGCAAGGGAAATAGGTTGCCCATAAAACCCAATTAGATGAGATGAAAAATCACAGGATTAAGTTTAATAGTGCCCCCACCGTTAAGGCAGTGGCGACCATTATTCCCGTCGCTTTCAGGAGACCGAAAATACCCAGTTCCCTGAGAAGCACGATAAAGGTAGCCACACAGGGGAAAAACATGGCTAAAACGACACTGCCAATCACCAGTTGCCCCGAGGTCAGCGCTAAAGGAGCTAACATGCCCACAGCTATGTCCTTGCGCAGGAAACCAATAACTAAAGCCATCACCGCCTCTTTGGGAAGTCCCAGAAGCCCGGTGACCACCGGTGCCGTGAAATTGGCAATGGCATCGAACACGCCCAGAGCATAGAGTATATTTATCGCCAGAACCGCACCCAGAATTATGGGCACCGCCTCCCTCAGGAAACCACGGACTCTCAACCAGAGTTTTTCTAACACCGCCTGCCACAAGGGTAAGCGATATGGTGGTATTTCGATTAAGAGTTCCGGGCTGAATCCTCGGGCGAACCGATTTAAAATGAACCCCAGGATAATCCAGACAAAAAACAATGTCCCGTAGACCATAGCCACATATTGACCGCCACGCTGCCCAACCAAGCCGAAAACCATTGCCTGCAGTGCCGCACAGGGGACAGCAATAGATATCAGGGTCGCCGCAATAAACCTTTCTCGCTTGCTTTCCAGAATACGGGTAGCTAAAATCGCCGGCACATTGCAGCCGAGCCCCAAGAGAGTCGGGATAATAGCGTAACCATGCAGTCCCAGGCGGTGCATGAGAGTATCCATCAAAATAGCCAGTCGGGGCAGATAGCCGCTATCCTCAAGCAGACCAAGCACGAGGTAAAAAGAAGCAATGTAGGGCAAAACCATAGCCAAGGGGACATAGAGTCCGGTAGTCAGTAGCCCGAAAGATTCAACGTAGTTTATCTCTCCACCAGTGATGTTGCCAATCAGAATGCTGTGAAGAAAACCACCACCGAGAATACTGCTTAAGCCTAATATCGCCGGCGTCCATAGTCTCTCAAATATGGGGGCAAAGACGTAGCCAATCAGGCTTTCACCAATGAAACGGACTAATAGAAAAGTACCAACGAGAACAACTAAGGCGATAAAACTGCCCGCCAGAGGTTCCACACTGGCATCTTCCAGACGCTCCAGCCAGGTATGGTGACGATGGGTCACCTGCTGGACTTGGTCGATGATGTTACCAATTACCAGCCAGCGCTCATCATGGTCACGCGGCAGTGATTTAGGTGAAGAGGCATGAGGGATACTTTCCGCCAATTCCTTTATTCCCTGCCCGGTTACGGCTACCGTGGGAATAATCGGCACACCCAGTAACTCCCTGAGCCGTCCCAAATCAATACGTATTCCCCTGTGCCCAACGTCATCCCACATGTTTAAAGCTACCACCATCGGGATGCCTGTTTCTAACAATTGCAAAGTTAAGTTGAGATTTCTCTCCAGATTGGTAGCATCAACCACATTGACGATGACATCCCCGGTGCCAAGCATTTTTAGAGCTATTTCCTCAGCTTCAGAAGTGGGCTCCAGGCTATATGTACCAGGCACATCAAAGACCTCGACTGTCTCTCCTCCTAGCTTCATATGCCCTCGTTTGTACTCTACCGTTTTCCCTGGGTAGTTACCCACAATAACATTAACGCCAGTTAAACGGCTGAAGACGACGCTCTTGCCCACATTGGGATTACCCATTAAGAGAATTCTCTTAACTGCCGCTCCACTTTTTTCTTTGATTTCTTCAGTTTTCACACTATGACATGCCATGCTAAGCCTCGTCCAACTCCACAATTATCCGGCCAGCCATGCCAAAACCGATAGCCAGCCGAGTATTGTCTACCTGGATGGTCACCGGCCCCCGCATCAGCATTGAACTAATCTTGGTTATCTTCTTACTCGGTCTGACTCCTAATGTGCTCAGGCGGTGAACCAATCCCATTCCACCCTGAATCTCCACCACTTTACCAACCCGCCCGGACGGCATCTGACGCAGATTTACTAGCTTTTTCTCAGACATAGAACACCATCTTATTATTTCTGGATAACTTATCTCAATTGAAATGAATGCTTCGCTTAGCAATAACTAGAGAAAACATCATCTCCGAGCCCGACGACACTTAGCACAATAGCCGCTCATACGAACCTCAGTTTCGGTAACGTCAAAGTCCTTGGCTTCGGGTACTTTCTTCTGGAGGTAACGCGAAAGCGGATAGTCAAACTCAATAACCCGACCACAGCCCAGACAGACCAGATGATGATGCTCTGCGGATGGCTTCACCTCATAATGATGATGATTTTCATCAAAATGAAGCTCGTCCACCAGGTCCAGTTTCTTCATCATCTGCAAAGTTCGATAAACAGTGGACAGACTGAGCCGGGGTTCTTTTTCCCGGGCACGACGATAAATTTCATCAGCATCAAGGTGACCCCGTCCCTGCCGAATGATTTCCATAATTAAAGTACGCTGATGGGTAACCCTCTTTCCCGCTCGATTTAAAGCCTTACGGATAGTAATTAACATTTGATGTCACCCATTGTTTGCTAATGCTAATCATTTGCAATTATATTTTATCCCATTTCAAATCGACTGTCAATCTCTTCTCCTGAAATTTTGGGAGCTCGTTCTCCAGAGTTACTTCCGTCTGGTTATTTCGGAAGCCCAGATAGCAATAAGCACAGTAATCAGGATGGAAATAGCAGAACTTGCCATAAGCGTAACGAAAGCACCCCCAAAAGCCAGCTCTTGCCCCAGCAAGGAGATTACCCCGCGGCAGCATACCAACGGCAAAAGCAAGAAAAGTCAAGGAGAGCTAGAAGAAGCGTGAGGCTCCTCAATCAACCTCGGACTTCCAGCTTTCCTTTGAGGTCAGGAAGGGCATTTTGGGCTGCCAGTTCACCTTGTCGAATGTATTCCTGGGCGCGATGGAAATCGCCAGCTCCAAAATGAACCACGTCAGGCTCAATAATGATATCGGCATCCGCCAGGCTGGACCTCACTAAAGAATAAGTGCCGATATGCATAGACTGCATTAGAACATGGATAATGCTGGGCTCTTTGACGCCTGCCTTTCTCTCCGGATGAACCTTATCAATGACACCAGGTATGACATTCACGGCAATAATAAACTCAGCTCCCATATTTTTAACCACAGTCACCGGCACCGGGTTGGTTAAGCCACCATCAACCAGATACCGACCCCCTTTTTTCACCACGGTAAATATCCCCGGAATAGAGATGCTGGCTCTCACCGCTTCCGGCACTGACCCCCGGTCAATCACAATCTCTTCACCGCTTACTATATCAGTAGCCACACAGGCAAAAGGTATCCTCAGGTCACTGAATTTGATATCACCGCCAATAGATGACGTCAGCAGGTCTTTGATTTTCTTTCCTTTGATCAGTCCTGTTTTGGGCAGTGAGGGGTCAATGAAACGAGTTAATTTGGACCGTGCCAGGGTTAGCGCCAGCTCCTTGAGCTCGCTAGCAGTTTTACCCTGTGCATAAAGTGAACCAACGAATGCGCCGGTGCTGGTGCCAGCGATAAAGTCTATGGGGATTCTCTCTTTTTCCAGGACCACCAGCACGCCAATGTGAGCCAGCCCACGAGCCGCACCAGCGCCCAGCGCCAGACCGACTTTTCTGCTGCACATTAACTACCCCTCCTAC
>CAZUSN010000143.1:0-3749 GCA_964623035.1 uncultured Dehalococcoidaceae bacterium
CCGGCTGGTGGTTCGGGGCACGTATCTTGACTAAACTTTTCGGTCGTGGTAGATTTAGCAACGAAGCAATGAAGAAACTATTGCTGTCATCAGAGTCCACGGAACATTGGCATAAGCGGTCAAGCATCATAGTCCTGACAATTTCTTCTGTTCGCCTTCTGGATATTTCTTTCCGGACATTATCAAGCCAAGTATATTAATTATTTGGGACGTTTTGTGGTTGGGGAAAAATCTATGTGGAAAGGAGGCTAAAAAGTGTCAGAAGTTGAAGTAAAGGAATTTGGCGAAGAGGGTGGACCAGTCGGGACAAAAAAACAGTTCATCATTTATCTAGCCATCAATGTCGCTATCGGTATTGGACTCTATTTTCTGTTGCAGAATACCAAACAAACCCTTGCCGCCACCATTTTCACGGCTCTCGTCATTGGCACCCTGATGTTCTGGAGATTTAGAGTCGCCATCGCCTTTATCGGCATCGTCCTACTGCTCCTTACCCGAACCATAGATTTAAAGCATACCATTGAGTTTATGAGCCTAGATGTTATCATCTTTTTGGTGGGCATGATGGTGCTGGTGGGAATCTTGCGTCGTTCCGGTTTCTTTCGCTGGCTACTGGCTCAGGGTTTGAAAGTTTCCGGATTTCGCCCTACCTTGTTGTTCGCTATTATCCTGTTTATGTCATCACTGATGGCAGCCATGGTAGATGAGGTCACTTCAATCCTTTTTGTCAGCGCACTGGTGCTTGACCTGTGTGATTTTTTTAAAGTAAACCCGGTAAAGTACATCATTTCAGTGGTCTTAGCCACCAATATTGGTAGTTCCTGGACAGTTCTGGGCAATCCAATCGGGATTCTAATTGCCCTAAGGTCAGGGCTGACCTTTGAGGATTTTATTCGAACCGCTTTACCCATTGGTTTTGTCTCTCTCTTAGCTCTTATGGTTGTGCTCTTAATCTGGCAGAGAGATGATATTCGCAAACTCAAAGAGATGACTGAAGCCGCCTCAGCTAAGGAGCGAATCCAATTCCTCGCCGAATTAACCACAGTTAAAGACCGAAGACTTTTTACTGGCAGCACCGTCATATTTATTGCTGTCATCCTTTTCCTTGCCATTCATTATCGGCTGGAGCTTTTACTTGGTCTGGAGCATAATACCCTCCTTGTTGCCACCTCAATCACGGGAGCCGGGGTCGTCATGCTCTGGCAGCGTGCTCTTGCCCGGGAACTCTTAATGAGGGACGTTGACTGGTGGACACTGGTCTTCTTCATGTTTTTATTTGCCAAAGCCGGCTGTCTCAAGTATGTTGGTCTGACCGATAGAGCGGCTGAAGCTCTGTTTAGCATCGGTGGCGGTGGCAATGTCCCGGTTCTCGCCTCTTCAATTCTCTGGATTTCCGGGTTTGTCTCATCTGCTCTGGATAATGTCCTAGTGGTGGCAACAATCCTTCCCGTCATCCAGTACATTACTCAGCACCTACCTACACCAATATTCTATTGGGCGCTTCTCTTTGGCGCTTGCTATGGTGGCAACATGACCATGGTTGGCTCTACAGCGAATATCGTGGCTCTGGGCGTGCTGGAGGACAGGAAGAAGTACCATATGACCTTTATGCGCTGGATTTATATCGGTCTATGGGGTTCTCTGGTACCAATGGCTGTTTCCACGGTATTGCTGCTCCTTTTCTTCTAACTTAGTGCTTTTGTGCTTTCAATAGTGACGAAGTATAATAGAATTGGAGTGCCCCTGTAGCTCAGGTGGATAGAGCACCAGCCTCCGGAGCTGGGTGCGGGCGTTCAAGTCGCCCCAGGGGCGCTTAAATATGGTCAGGAGAGCGAGATGACAGACAAACTCATTGAGGTCAGGTGGCACGGTCGCGGTGGTCAAGGGGCAGTTACTTCAGCAGAACTGGTCGCCCAGGCGGCTATCAGTGAGGGTAAATATGCGCAAGCCTTTCCCAGTTTCACCCCGGAAAGGAGAGGTGCCCCTGTCCTTGCCTTTAATCGCATAAATCCTGAAGAACCGATTCGAACCAGGGCTGAAGTTGACCAGCCAGATGTGGTGATTATACTTGACTCCACTTTACTGTCTATCCTGAATGCTACTTCAGGTCTGAAAAAGAACGGCACCATTATCATTAACACCAAAAAATCAGCCCGTGAAATCAGGTCTGAGTTTGCTATCAGTGGTCAGCTGGCTATCGTTGATGCCAGCAAAATTGCTCAGGAATCTGGAGTCCCCACGGTAAATACCACGATGATTGGTGCCTTGATTAAAGCGACCAATGTTATCTCGCTGGAATCAATGAGGGAGCCGCTGGAAAAACGTTTCGCCAAGGTAGCGGAACGGAACTTCAAAGCTATGGAAAGAGCTTATCAGGAAACCGTGATAGGAGAGTAATGGCAAATGGCGAAAACAAGGGTTAAAGCTAGGCCTAAAGCCAAGAAGGCAGAAGGTGAATTAAGCTGGAAAGAGATTGAAATCGGCTTTGTTATCACTGAGCCGGGGAATGCTACTGAATTCAGGACGGGTGACTGGAAGTCTCGAAGACCGGTTTTAGATTTAGATAAGTGCAATAAATGTACCCTCTGCTATTATTATTGTCCTGAGGGTTGTATTGCCAAGACCCCGGAAGGTTACTTTGTCGCTGATTTATTTTATTGCAAGGGGTGTGGTATCTGTGCTACGGAGTGCCCGAAAGATGCCATCACCATGGTCGAGGAGGAGAGATAATGGCGAAAAGGGAAGGACTAGAGGTCTCGGTAGCGGTTGCTGACGCAGTCAAACTGGCTGACGCAGACGTGGTAGCGGCTTACCCGATAACGCCACAAACGCATATTGTTGAGCACCTGGCGGAGTTGGTGGCTAATGGTGAGCTAAGGGCTGCTTACGTTCCGGTCGAGTCGGAGCATTCGGCGATGAGCGCCTGTGTTGGCGCCGCAACAGTTGGAGCAAGAACCTTTACCGCTACCGCCAGCCAGGGGCTGGAGCTGATGCATGAAGTGCTATATATTGCCAGCGCCTTGAGGCTTCCGGTGGTCATGGCTGTGGCTAATCGGGCTTTGTCAGCTCCCATCAGCATATGGGGTGACCACTCTGATGCCATGGCAGTGCGGGATACCGGCTGGATACAGCTCTTTGTTGAGAATGGACAGGAGGCGGTTGATAATGTCATTTGCGCTTACCGCATTGGTGAAGATAGAAGGGTCTTGCTGCCGGTAATGATTCATCTGGACGGATTTTCACTGACCCATGTCATTGAGCCAATCATACTTCCTGAGCAGAGTGAGGTTGCTGAGTTCATCCCTCCCTACAATCCCCCCTTAATTCTTGACCCAGAGAAACCGGTAACTATGGGGGCGTTTGGTCCACCGTTTATCTACACCGAAGTGAAATGGGCACAGGAGATAAATCTGGAAGCAGCCAAAAAGGTGATTCTTGAGTGCTGGCAGGAATTTGGCAAAGCCTTCGGGCGTTATTACTCACCTGTGGAAAAATACCATAGCGAGGGAGCTAAAGTCCTCCTGATGACGATGGGCAGCTTCAGCGAGACCGCTATGGTAGCGGTGGACAAGTTGAGGAGGGAAGGCAAGGAAGTGGGACTACTCAAGATGCGCCTGTGGCGACCCTTCCCCTTCGCTGAACTTCGTCAGGCAGTGAAAGATGCTGAAGTTCTCATCGTGCTGGATAGAGCTATTTCCTTTGGTGGACCGGGAGGACCGGTGTACTCTGAGGTCAAGGCAGCTCTATAC
>CAZUSN010000144.1:0-3706 GCA_964623035.1 uncultured Dehalococcoidaceae bacterium
CTTTAAGGGATTGGGTTGGGAGACATTGCTCATCCTTTTCCGAGATTCAGTGATGTTGTTCCGGAACCGCTCCTTTCGCCAGGTTGCCATGACCGAGCCCAGGAAGTACCTGCGACGATTCGTTCTTAAGGAAGCTAAGAAACTGGTGCCAGAACTGACTCTAAACGACCTTACTGAGACCGAACACGTGGGGATTCGTCCTCAGCTAGTTCACTGGCCAACCAAGTCACTCGTTATGGATTTCATCGTGCTCCAAGATAGTAATTCAATTCATGTGTTGAATCCTATATCCCCGGCATTCACCACATCCCTGGCATTTGCCAAGGACTTGGTCAGCCAGTTTTTGGGTTAACATACCACTTTGGTACAATAAACTATAGCCATACTCGTTCCGAATGTTGGTGAGCGATGAAGCACTTTTGTCTGGTCACGTTAGTCTTAGCTCTCCTCGTTCTTTCTGCCTGTGCCGCACCGGCGCCTGGTAGTACTGCGGAACTTAAGGCAGAAGAGGCTTTCGCTGAAGCCAGGGAAAAGATGGTGCGGGAAGATATCGCTGGGCGGGGTATCAATCACCCGAGAGTGCTTGAAGTCATGGAAAAGGTACCAAGGCACCGTTTTGTCCCGGAGGAATATCTGGATGAAGCCTATGCTGACTACCCATTGCCCATCGGGTATGGGCAGACCATCTCACAGCCTTATATCGTTGCTCTGATGACACAATTCTTGTTGCTTGAGCCTGGAGATAAAGTGCTCGAGATTGGCACTGGTTCCGGGTATCAGGCAGCCATCTTGGCTGAAATCACCGATGAAGTTTATACTGTGGAGATAATAGAGCCTCTGGGACAACAGGCTGAAGCCAGATTAAAGGAAATGGGTTATGAGGTACACTGTAAAATCGGCGATGGCTACTATGGCTGGGAAGAATATGCTCCATTTGAGGCTATTATTGTCACCTGTGCTCCTGACCATATACCGCAACCCCTGACCCAGCAGCTTGAGGACGGAGGCAGAATGGTAATACCGGTGGGCCCTCCCGGATTTTACCAGACACTATGGCTCGTCATGAGAGAGGGCGAAAAATTCAACATGATTAACCTTGGTGGCGTGCATTTTGTGCCCATGTTGGGCGAGCATTAGGCGAGTTGCTCCCCGGGCGGACCCTGTGGTATTTTCCTCAGCCAGCGAAAAGCAATTCCTGCCCCAATGACATAGGCGATTCCCGCCGCGACCAAAGCCCAAGAAAAGCCCACCGATAAGGCAATCATCAGCGCGAGAATAGAGCTTATCACCGAAACACATCCGTTGATTCCCCAGGCCCAGGGCACCAAATGAGGAGACAGGCTACCTAAAATCCTTATTCCTGAAGGGAAAGGAATGCCCATAAGGAAACTGAGCGGTGCCAGAGCAGCCAAAGCAACGAGCAATCTCAGAAACAAAGCCTGTCCCAGTAATGCCTCGAAGAAGTAGGGGAGAAGCAGGGGATAGAGAAAAGCCAGAAGAGCAAGGACGAAGATAACCTGAGGCAAAATCTTGGCTAATGGGGAGGAAAGCAAGCTTCCCAGCCCGGAGAAGATAAAGATGGCGAAGAGCACGATGACGAAAGCGTAGGTGGGCTGGTCTAAGAAAAGGATGAACTTCTGCATCAGAGGGATTTCGATGAACAGAAACCCCAAGCCTAAAGCGGTAAAATAGAGGAATAGTTGCCAGCGCAAGCCACGAATCGGCATCTGGCTTTGTTTTCGCCTTTCTTTAAGGCGAAGATAAAGAGGAAGCAGGATGAATATGGCTGAAGACAGCACTGCCGAAAGCAGCAGGGCTACAACGATGAGGTAACCAGCACCCCCAAAAGGCTGCCAAGTTCTGCCCAGACCTTGCCAGATATACGAGACCTGACTCCACCTGAAGAAATGGAAAAAGAACGGCTTATCGTCGGTGGGGGGATAAATATTGTAAGCATAACCAGCCAGAAAAGTGTCTCTTTGGGATGGCGATAAGATATTGATAAAAGCCTCATAATAGATTTCTTGAGGCAGCACATTGTAGCGGTTAAGTTCAGCGGGTTCTATCCCTGGGTAATAGACGAGGTCAAATCCCAGTTTGGCGCTGAAATCCTTGATTAGGGCAATGTCTTGTTCATTTAAGGGGGTCTCCTTCACCACCAGCGTGATGGTCTGGAAGGTGCGGATGGCAGCTATATGCTGTTCAGGATAGGGTATATTCAACTCCTCGAGAGCCGCAGTTGCCAGTGAGAGCAGTCGAATCTCCTCACTGGGGGGCATCTGAAGCCAGCGAGTGACCGAGAGGAAGCCTCCTGGAGCTAAGTGTCGATAGTACTCGGCAAAAGCCTCCGTTGTGTAGCGATAGTTCTCGGAAAGGCTGTAGGCGCCGGCAGCGACCACGCGAAAGCTGTCCGTCAGCGATAGCTGGATGACGTCGAACTGTTCTTTTGAGTGCCTGAGATAACTCCTGGCCCCTTCGGCAGCCACGATTACCTGAGGATTGTCAAGAAGCTCACCTTTTTGCTCGAACTTTTCAAGAGCTTCAATGATGAGGGGATTGGAAACCACCGCGGTAACCGATGAACTTCGATGATGAAGGGCAGTCAGCAGGTCCAGTCCGCCCTGAGGTTCGATAACTAAAGCCCTGGGGTTAGGCGATAAGCGATAGACCAGAGCACCGGGCAGGTATCCCGTGAAGTCAGCCTGTTCCGCCTCAATCTGGTTTATTGGGCTCATGTCAGCGCCATCCACAGTAATGCCTAGCTGGGGTGGAAGCTTTTGAGCATAGCTGAGGCTCAGCCCGGGGGCGATGTGAATGCTGCCGCTGGCGACGACATCCACGCGGGAGAAGGCGTTCCATTTTGTCCATAGAGTCCGAGTTTGAGATTGAAGGAGAATTTGGCTCAGGCTCTTATAAGGGGACATCTTGATTTCCCACGCTGTAGGCAGGTTGATGAGCAAGATAATGAGCCCGGCACCCGCCGCCAATAACAAACCCGAAAGCAGTCGGGAGTAAGACAAAGAGAAAATAAAAACTGCCACCAGTCCAAGCAATGAGGCTAGAACCACGGTGCCACCGCCACCGAACAGGGTCGGGCTTACCAGCACCAGAAGAGAGCCCAGCCCTGACCCCACCATGTTAAAGCCGTAGAGCTTTCCGGCTTGAGTTGGCATCTTAGCCAGTGCCGCTCCCAGCGCCAGTCCGGTAAAGAAAAACGGGATGGCTAAGGAAAGATAGTAAATCGTCAGATAAAGTAACTGGCGGTTTTCCCAGGCTAGGCGGTAAGAATCGAAAGGTATACTATTTATCACCAGGTAGCCGCCCAGGCAGCTCAGTGAGAAGAGAGCAGCACAGATAGCCAGAAGATTCCCCAGCTTTTTTGTTATCAGGCGAGGAAACAGGGACAGAAAGGAGCCGCTCGCCCCGAAGCCGAGCAGAGCTAAGCTGACCACCATGAAAGCAAAATGATACCACTCCGCCACGGAAAACCCCCTGGTCAGATTGATTTCAAAAAGCAGGGTGGCTGCCGATAGCACCAAGATGCCAAGATAAATCAGGGACATCTCCGCTCCTGCCCCAATTCTAACACATATTAAACAGTTGCTTGATGGGTGTCCCTGTTTTTGGAATTTTATGTAATAGAGCATATCAGAGTAGGGGAGTTGACATAAAAATGAAAAAGCTAAAAACAAAAAGATTTTGAGAA
>CAZUSN010000145.1:0-3698 GCA_964623035.1 uncultured Dehalococcoidaceae bacterium
CTCGAATGATGCATAAACTTGTTTGGCTTGGCATCTTATGCCCATGAGCCAGTGCCATATTTCATCTACACTATTCATAATGTGGGCATAATAGAGGGTATAGCGAACTCACCATGGTCTAAAACCTCGGCCCTGGTTAACTTGCCTGAAGCGACCTTGACAATCTCTCTAAGTATGCGGTCACCGATACCTTGAATTGATTCTGTGCCTTCTATTATTGTTCCGGCGTTTATATCGATATTATCTCTCATCTTTTCATAGAGTGTACTGTTGGATGAGACCTTGATTACAGGAGCAATAGGCGAGCCGATCGGGGTTCCTCTTCCGGTAGTGAACACAATAATTTGAGCTCCGGCAGCCAACATGCCGCTGTTGCAGGCTACATCATGAGCTGGTCCATCCATTATTACTAATCCTTTCTGTGATGCTTTCTCAGCATATTTAACTACTTGAACGATGGGCATAGAACCACCTTTGAGGATAGCACCAACCGATTTTTCTTCCAGCGTGGTTATGCCACCGGTTATATTTCCTGGTGATGGCTCACTTCCACGCACATCGACACCCATAGATTTAATACCAGCCTCTGTGGCTTGTGTTATTTCCCAAATGCGTTTCCTAACCTCACCATTTATCGCCCGTTTTGCTAATACGTGCTCCGCCCCCAGCATTTCCGGAATCTCGGAAAGAATTACCGTACCCCCCTCACCTATCAGTAAATCAGAGGCAACACCCAGGGCTGGATTCGCCGTAAGTCCCGAGATAGCATCTGAACCACCACATTTTGTGCCCAGAATCAACTCAGAGATATTTACCAGTTCACGTTGAGCAGTTTCCGCCTCCCTTAGAAGATGTTTGGCCAGTTTCTTCCCCAAAGTAACAGCACCGAGTGTACCACCCGCACTCTGAATACTGAGCATTTCCACTCTCTGCCCAGCATTGTTCAATTGTTCGGCGATTGTTTCCGGGGCAAGCTGTTCGCAGCCAAGACCAACCAGCAATACACCAGCTACGTTAGGATTAGCACAAAATCCAGCCATAGTTCTAATCATGTGTTCTTCTTCAGCACCAAGGTGACCACAGCCATGTTGATGAGTTACACTCACGGTTCCGGGCAAGTCTTTGCTTATTGCCTGTGCCACTATTGCCGCACAAGTTGTTGTTGGAAAAACCAGAACATGATTGCGCACACCGATTGTGCCATTGCGCCTGCGATATCCCATAAAATTCATGACCATTTGCCTCTAGGGGATAAAATAATCTTCCGCGCTTACTAGCAGAACTATACACTCTCTCAGACAGCGTAATCAAGTGAAGACCAAAGAAAAACAGCTCGGAAAAGGAATGGTATGAATTCGCATTGCAAACCGATAACCTTTGGATTAGAATGCTTTCGCTAGGTATGGAGGTTATAATCTGTGAGACTAAAAGATAAGGTGGCTGTGGAGGAGTCCGCCGCTGGCTTTCTCCAATCAATGACCACTGAAACTGGAAAGATTGTCCGTTGCGGGCTGGGCAGTTTTTTGTTACAATTCCCCAGTAGATTAGTCGAGGCTCGTTTTATAGTCTTTTGGAGAGACCGATGATGAACTTAAAAGTGATGCTGGAGGAGACCGTAAAACGGTATGCAGAGAAGACGGCTATCGTTTTTGGTGAGCGGTGGATAAGCTATGCCGAGGTAGATGAGGCTTCAAACAAGGTAGCTAATGCCCTGATAAAAATGGGGGTGGAAAAGGGCGACCGGGTGGCAACATTGCTCTCTAACAGCCCGGAATTTGTTGCCATCTATTTTGGCACCATCAAAGCTGGTGGCATTGCTGTCCCTCTGGATGTAGGATATAAGGTCACCGAATTAGCTTCCTTGTTTGGGAACTGTCAGCCCACGGTTCTGGTGGCGGAAAGCGAACTTCTTGCGCCGGTGCTTCCAGCCTTGTCCCGGTTTGACTCCATTAAACATGTCATCGACACGGGTTCCAGATACGAAGGTCAATTCCTTAGCTATCAGCAGATTATGGACACGAGTTCACCACGGAGAGTTAAGGTAGCCCTGGCGCCCGATGATATTGGCACTATTTCCTATACTGGAGGACCAACTAATCGCCCCCGTGGAGCAGCTTTGTCGCATTATAGCCTGGTCACTGAGGCAAGAGTCTCAGCAGAAGGATTTCAGCAGACTGATAAGGATATTGTGATATTATTTGCCTTGCCCATGTACCACATGTTTGGCTTGGCTTCAGTATTGCTGACCTCGGTATATAAGGGGAGCACAGTGGTGATTGTACCGGGAACAGGCCGCTCTATTACCAGTTTTCTGGAAGCTATTGAACGGGAAAAGGGCACCATATATCTGGGAGTTCCCTATATCTATGCTTTGGCGATTAATGTGGCGGAGCGGGAGGGGATAAAGTGTGATTTGAGTTCCATGCGTTTGTGGGGCAGTGGCGGCGCCACTCTGTCCATTGAGATTATCCAGCAGTTCAAACATTATTATGGATTCGATATTCTCGATGTCTGGGGGCTTACCGAGTCAGTGTCTCATATTACCTGTCCACCTCTGGATGGTACCAGTAAGCTTGGTGCCACGGGAAAGGCTTTGTCTGGCTGGGAAATAAAGGCAATGGATGATAATGGCAATGTGCTTCCCCCGAATGAGGTTGGTGAGATAGTGGTTAGAGGACCGCTAATGAAAGGCTACTATCATAATCCCCGGGCTACTGCCGAGGCGATAAAGAATGGCTGGCTTCATACCGGTGACCTCGGGTACATTGATGGAGATGGCTATCTCTTTCTCCGTGGCATGAAGAAGAACATGATCATCTTAAAAGGGCAAAATATTTATCCCAGCGATATTGAAGAGGTGTTGTGCAGTTATTATAAGGTAGCCAAAGCGGTAGTCGTTGGTATCCCCGATAAATTGCGCGGGGAAATGGTAGCTGCCATTATTAAATTGAAGAAAAGGTTTACCGCTACCGAACAGGAAATCAGGGCTTTTTGTCAGTCACGTTTGGCTGATTATAAGCTGCCTAAGAAGATTATCTTCACCAAATCTCTGCTCAGGAGCGCTAAGGCGAAAATTGGCAAGAAAAAGTTAGAAGATTATCTGCCAGACCTGTCCTCTCTATTCCGCTCGCCCTCTAAGGAGGGAGGGGATTTCTAGCCTCAGGTAAACTTTCCAGACCTTATCATCACCAGCAGCATCTTGAATCTTTTGACTGCTTTCAGAGCGTGAGGTTCATTGGCAGGTTAACACCTGATTCAGCCAGTCGGAGATAAGCTCGGCGATTTCTTGCCAGCCTGGTTCAATGATGAGCCAGTGGGCATGGTCGGGCAATTCTCGATAAGTTGCCACAGCCTTATATTTTGCGGCCGTTTTCCGAACCACCGAAGCAGGCATTATCCTGTCTTGTGAGCCGACGATGATTAATACCGGGCAGGTGACCTTTGACGCCTCGACTTCGGCAGCTCTTTTTCGGTCAAGAAACCATAACCCGATTTCACATGCTGCCCATCCGGACTCGTAAACGTATCTGTCGTAAAGTCTTTTTTGCTCTTCTTTCCTGAGCAAATGCATTGTGGAGTACGCCGCTTCAGCAAAAGTCTGACGCATTGGTTTTCGCCAGAAGCCCCACCGGGCTAACGGACTCAAAAAACCCCTGACGACTGACAGTTTTAGCGCCATGATTCCGCGCGGTGGGGCT
>CAZUSN010000146.1:0-3629 GCA_964623035.1 uncultured Dehalococcoidaceae bacterium
TTCAGCGAATACGGCGATTTCTATGGATAAAACCAAGCCAAGCAACCTTACGCCTTCCTTGTTTATTAGGACGTGATGTACTATCAATATGGGAACTTCAGTATAATCATCGAAAAAATGTTATTACACTAATAGCCCCCTAAAGTTAGTTATAATGAACTTTATCCAACGCAATTCCTCGTTGTATCAGGGAAAATCACAGCCTAGCCTCCGTACAAAAAGACTTATTACAAAAGGTTACTCCGTAGCAGTGGGCACAATCTTCACCTTCCCCCAGACCCCAATATTATCATCTTTAATGATAACCACCCCTCTCAGCCCCTCAACCCCCTCGGCAAACTCGATTCCTTTTGAGATGTCCTGAGGCTCGCTGACCAGGTTGCCAATGGCTGTTGCCGCGGCATCGGCTAAAGTAGCTGACGCAGAAAGGATGACCACAGCATCTGCCCTGCCAAAGCTCAGCGAATGCCCCACCGTCCCTGAAGAAGTGCAAACGCCGAGCGGTGTCTCGGCAGCATCAATTTCCAGCCCAACCTTTCCTGTCAGCGGTGAATTGCCGGCATAAATCCCGATGGTTCTTTTGCGCACGGTCTTGAGGAAAATATCACCCCCGTTTTCCACAATTATCTCCGGGGTAAAAGCCAGTAATTCCTTGCCGACATATTCAGCGATGGCGCCAGCCACAGCAGCCATAGGTCCAACGCCAACCTTGCTGCCAGCCTCAGCCATCTCCCTGGCGATACGCGGGGCATCCTGTTCAACGCTAAGTGGTTCCAGGGAGGTGAGGAAATCACGATTCCGTTCGATATAGGCTTCCAGCATGCTGCGGTATTTCAGCACCAGCTTGTAAGCCTTGCTACGGAGGTTACTTGAGGCACGGATATATAAATCTGTCTCCTTGACAACGACGGTGAAAGCAACCAGACTTTCGTCTTTAATCCAGTGGCGGTAGGTTCGTGGCTGATAAGCACTCATCAAAAATGCACTTCCATGGCTCGTGGCGGGCAAGCCTTGATGCACAGCCCACAGGCAACGCATTTTTCATTATGAAATTTGACCTGCCTGGTTTTGGGGTCAAGCTCAAAAGCGCCCGGAGGGCAGATAGTAATGCAGGCACCACAATGGGTACACCTGGCTTCGTTGCGGACAACATCCTGGCTCAGAGATTGAATTTTCACTCCGGTCTTAAGCAGAAAATTGATGCCCTTATCGTACTCTTCCTGCTTCCCCTTCAGCTCCAGTACCAACAGCCCTTCTTCTTCTGGCTCTGCGGTAATCGAAGCCCGCAAAATGTTGAATTCCAGGTTATAGTCCTTGACCAGCCGGTAGATTACCGGTTGTTCTACCAAGCGTCTCGGAAAATGCAAAACGATTCTTTTGGAAACTGTCATAGCCAATACCTCCCTCAACAACCATAAATAATTATACCAATAAAGCTCTCACAGCAGGGCGATTTTCACTTCAGAGGTTTAAGCCTCCAGCGGACGCTCCTTCAGTGGCTTGAAACTTACCCCTGATTCGACGCCGGGCAATGGTGCCACTGGCTCTGACAGAAAGAATTTGCCGTTGAGTATCCATTCCTTTAGAATATTGGCAATTTCCACCGCCCGTGGGTAACTGGACAGCGAAGCCGTGGGCACCTTCTTGCCTTGAACTTTGATGCTGCCACTCTTCAATTGTGCGTAGCTGACTTCGCCCAGAATGTCCGGCTTTTGATTGGGATAGGCATCAGAATAATCAACTACCGGGGCAAATATCTCTTCGTCGGTGACCGTGGTATAGCGGAGGATTTCTTCAGATAATATGGGAATGGGAACGCCAACGCCAACCGTTAAGGTTACCCCGTAGCCGAGCATACTGGTGCCTACCAGCCACTGGGGACTCATTTGTTTTAGGTCGCCAATTACTGCCAACGTGCCACCACCTCGCTTGGGTACACCTTTCTCGGTGCGGAGCACATTCGGGTTATGTTGTGTCCCCTGCCAGGCAACATAGCCTATCCCACCTCCCAAAAATATTTTGGTGCCGATGCCGATGGTTTTGTAATAGGGGTCATTGAGCAAGGGCGAGAGTTGCCCGGCACTGCAATAATTGGCATTGCCCAGATGGGGCTTGAGTACGCCCATATAGGTGTAAATCGTTTTATCAGAAAGGTTTACGGCAACATTATAATTCTGGTAAGAGTTCCGAAGATTAAAGAGCACTGCTTCATTGAGGTCTTTGATGTTAAGCCAGGTTTCCAGCTTCTTCCTCGGGTAGCAGTCTGTGCCATAAGTCGTAGCCGTCAACCTGATGTCCTTGCCCGCCACCAGTTCCTCAATGACATGACCGCCACCATAATTGAACTCGCCAGGATAAATTCGGTTTCTAGGGTCATCATCAGGCAGGGCGGTACACCCCAGGAAAATATCTACGGCGGCGAATCCGGGATAAGCTAGAACATCATTGAGGTAGACCTTACCAGCACCCAGCTTTATCCTTGGTTTAGAGTGCCCAATGTTAAAGTAAGCACCAGATGAACACATCGGGCCGAAGGTGCCGGTGGTAACCACATCCACTTCCTGGGCAGCTCTGGTGATGCCTTTCTCCTTAGCCAGGTCTATGATTTCCTCGGCAGTGACCACCACCGCCTTACCTTCTCGTATCTTCTCATTTATTTCAGCGATCGTCTTCATCTCTTCACCCCCGACCTAGATAATAACAATTAAAGCATAAATTGTCTTATTTGTCTTATTTTTACTTTATTCCTGCCCACATTTACCAAATTATAGAGGGGAGAATCGCAGCCAACTAGAGAAACCGAGTCTCAATTCATATATGTTATTGAGACTATCGGCAGCGCAGCTAAATATAAAACATTACCTGTTCAGATTGCTCCTTCTTCCTCTGCCGTTCGACCAAATCCTGCACCGTGGTAGACTCCAAAATCTCCTCTATTGCCTTTTTCATTTCCCCCCAAACATCACGGGTGACACAAAAAGAGGAACGGCTACAAACCCCCGGGTTGTCCACACACTCCACTGGAGCAATAGAGCCCTCCAGCAGTCCGATGATTTCTCTCAATTTTATCTCCCCCGGAGGTTTAGCCAGCGTTACACCTCCTTTAGGACCTCTGGTACTCCGTACAATGCCCGCAGCGATGAGCGGGTTCATCAAATGCTCGAGATACTGGACTGATATTTCCTGCCGTTGGGCGACATCTTTTAATATAACTGGACCTTCTTCTTGGTGCAAGGCTAGGTCTAAAAGAGCTCTGGTGGCATATCGTCCTCTGGTAGAAAGTTTCATCGCCTTTCCATAATTTTGACTAATATTATCCAGTTAGTATACATTATCCACAAAGGGTTGTCAATAAGCATCTAACGAAATTTTCTAAAAAATTGCTCAGTCATCGAGACCATGAGCCGAAAAATCCCTCTACTATTATCTACCGTCTTAGTCTCTAGAGACTGTTTAACCACCACTCACCCTTTATCCCTCTCCCTTTAAGAAAGGGAGGGGAAGAGGTTTTTGAGAGGGGCAAAACCCCTCTTAACTTCCCTTATCTTTTTCAGGAGTGTCTAAGAGAGGCTACGCCTCTCTTTCTTACTCTCCCCCTTCCCTTATCAAGGGAAGGGGGCAAGGGGGAT
>CAZUSN010000147.1:0-3611 GCA_964623035.1 uncultured Dehalococcoidaceae bacterium
GGGTATGGGCTCAGCAGAAAATTTTGCCCGTCTGGAGGAACTGGCCCGATTATTAAATGGAACGGTAGGTGCCACCAGACCCCCGTGTGACCTGGGCTGGGTGCCTTCAGAGCTTCAGATTGGGCTCACGGGCAAGATCATCGCCCCGGCTATGTATATTGGGGTGGCTGTCTCCGGTTCCAGCGCTCATCTTGCCGGTTGCAGCAATGCCAAGAATATCATCGCCATAAATAACGACCCAGAGGCTAATATCTTCAGGGTAGCTGATTATGGGATAGTGGGCGATTTCAAGAAAGTGATACCCGTCATCATCGATACCTGCCGGAAGCTGCTTTCCAGATAAGCTACCGACTTCTTAATTTTCCAGCCATAAGAACCTTTCCAAAGCAGGGCGTCAAATTGACGGACTTCATTAAATATGTTAGCATTGTTCGCCAGAATTATAGTGGAAAAGGAGATGGAAAATGATTCTTAAGGAATTCGGTCTTGAAGGTAAAGTAGCCATCGTTACCGGGGCAAGCCGGGGGATTGGTCGGGCGATTGCCCTTACCCTGGCTGAGGCAGGAGCAGACATCGTCGCCGCCGCCCGCACTGAGGCAGACCTCCAAATGGTAACTAGGGACATTCGGCAGATGGGACGGAGGAGCCTTATTGCTGTCACTGATGTTACCAAGATGGAGCAGGTGGAAAACATGGCTGCGAAAACTATCGCTGAATTTGGCAAGATTGACATTTTGGTCAATAATGCCGGCCATGACAGCGAATCACCGGTAGTGGTGACCGGTAAGGAGCGCAGTGGACTTGTGCCAACAATGAAGATGAAATACGCCGGGGATATGACTGAGGAGAACTGGCGCAGCGTGATTGATACCCACGTGAGTGGCATGTTCCGCTGCTGCAAAGCGGTGGCACCTCAAATGATAAAACAGAAGAGCGGTAAAATCATTAATGTAAGCTCAATGATTGGCGTTATTGACGGGTCCAATGATACTCACTATGCTGCATCCAAAGCTGCCATCGACCAGATGACCAGAGCACTGGCTTTAGAATTAGCCCCATATAAGATAAACGTCAACTGCATCGCACCGGGCAGCTATCTCACTGCCATACGCTATCTGTCAAGGCCACACCTGGTCCCAGAGCAAGTTGACCTGCTCCTTGAGAAATCGCTGGGGAATATCCCTTTGGGGCGTCACGGTGAGCTAAGAGAGTTGGGATTTCTGGCGGTATATCTCGCCTCACCAGCCTCAGACTATATGACCGGTCAAATTGTCCGTCTCGATGGCGGATGGACCGCCAAATAAAGCTAAAAGTCTGTTCCTCAGTAAAAGGCGACCGGGGCTACAGATTGAGCTAAATGGAGCAAAGGGATTTCGTTTAAGTAAACTGGGAGGTTTAAGGTGACTCTCACGCAATTCAGCCTGGATGGAAAGGTAGCCATAGTCACCGGGGCAAGCCGGGGAATTGGCAAAGCAATTGCCCTTACCCTGGCTGAGGCGGGGGCAGATATCGTTGCCGCCGCCCGCACCACAGCCGACATCGAGGAGACCGCAAAGGAAGTGCGTCGGTCAGGACGTCAGTGCCTGGCGGTTCCCACTGATGTCACTGATATGGCACAGGTGGAGAACATGGTGAAACGGACAATATCCAAATTCGGCAGGATTGACATTCTGGTCAATAATGTCGGCTACAGCCTCGAATCGCCGGTGGTGTTGACCGGAAAGGAACGCAGTGGCATCATCCCTGAAATCCCGCTGAAATACAAAGAAGCTTACCCAGAAGAAACCTGGCGCCTGTTAGTAGATGTTAACTTAAGTGCCGCTTTTCGTTGCTGTAAAGCTGTTGGACCACATATGATTAAACAGGGTAGCGGCAAGATTATCAATGTCAGCTCGTTCTGTGCCGTAGTTGCCGGGATATATGATATTCCTTATGCTGCCGCTAAACTCGCCATCAATCATATGACCAGGGTATTAGCTCTGGAATTGGCTCCATACAAGATAAACGTTAATTGCATCGGACCGGGCAGCAATATTACTGCTATACGGTGGCTCTGCCGACCGCACCTGACTAAAGAGCAGGTTGATTTGGTTCTGAGCCGGATACCCAACGTTATTCCCTTGAGACGCCATGGAGAGCTAAGGGAGTTAGGGCTGCTGGCGGTATATCTTGCTTCTCCCGCTTCAGATTATATGACAGGGCAGACTATCTATCTTGACGGAGGATTGACCGCCAAATAAATTAACTCCCAGCATCATTTAGTAGGTAACATAGCTTAAAATAAAGCTAAATAAGGGAAAAAATTAGTACAAAAGCATAAAAAGGAGGTTTTCAGATGGTTCTCAAGGAATTCAGTCTGGATGGAAAAGTAGCCATAGTCACCGGGGCAAGCCGGGGGATTGGCAAAGCGATTGCCCTCACTATGGCTGAGGCGGGGGCGGATATTGTCGCCGCAGCTCGCACTGCGGCTGAGCTCGAAAAAACAGCCAAAGAGGTGCGTCAATTGGGACGGAAGTGTCTGGCTGTCCCTACCGATGTCACCAAACTGAAACAAGTGGAGAAGATGGCAGATAAAGCCATTGCTGAATTCGGCAAGATTGATATTTTGGTCAATAATGCCGGCATCGACCTCAGAAAGCCGGCGATATCAGCAGGGAAGACCGGTTCAGCCCTTACCATGGAGGACTGGGATAAGGTCTTGGACACCAACCTGCATGCTGCCTTCTTCTGCTGTCAGGCGGTGGGACGCCACATGCTCAAACAGGGGAATGGTAAGGTCATTAACATTGGTGCCGACGAGGCAGAACATGACGGGGTCAATGATGTTGCCTATGCCGTTTCTAAAGCCGCCCTGTTGAGATTCACCAAGGCACTGGCTGAGGAGTGGGCTCCGTACCGTATTAACGTCAATATGCTGACGCCCGGCTTACAGCGCACTGACATCTGGAAAAATCCTGAATTGAAACTCACTCCCAAAGAGAATGAACGACGCTTGCAGGCGATGACCACTCCCTTGGGTCGCTGGGGTGAACTAAGGGAGGCAGGACTGCTGGCAGTCTTCCTCGCCTCCGATGCCTCCAATTACATGACGGGAGAAGTCATCCGACTCGGCGGCAGTGGTATCGATAGCCACTAGACATTCCTAGGCTTAGGTTTGACAGTACCCAAGCAAAGTTCAAAACATGGGTCTAAGGGTCGAGATAACTACGCGGTTCAATAACGCTAATAAAGTTATTTTGTTTTGGGGAATCTTAAAATCAAAATAAAAAGGAGGTACCTGTGGCAAGAGCTCATACTGCACCCAAAACACTATTACTAAGGAGACACGAAATTGAAGAACTCCTTAGTATGAAAGAAGTGCTCAATGTCGTGGAAAAAGCTTTTAAACTTAAGGCGCAGGGCAAGACAATTATGCCCGCCAAAATCTATTTGGAACTGCCCGAATATCAGGGCGATTTCCGAGCCATGCCCGCCTACATTGACGGCAGCGCTGGAATGAAATGGGTAAGCGTCTATCCCAATAACCGCCAGTACAACCTGCCAGCGGTAATGGCGACGATTATTCTATGCGACCCCAGAACCAGCTACCCTCTCGCCATCATGGATGGCAC
>CAZUSN010000148.1:0-3550 GCA_964623035.1 uncultured Dehalococcoidaceae bacterium
ACCGGTATTTGCCCGATAAGGCAATTGACCTTATTGATGAAGCAGCCAGCAAGCTGCGTATTGATACCGAGGGTGCTCCACCAGAGATTCAGTCCCTGGAAAAGCGCCTGAAACAATTGACCAATGAGGAGGAGGCAGCTTCCCAGCGCGAAGACTATGAACAAGCTGCCCAGCTCAGGGCGGAAAGGTTCCGACTTGAAAAGGAATATAACCAAGCCAAGAGTGAATGGCTTAAGCAGGAGAAGCTCAGCGAGTCAGTTACCGCTGAGCATATCGCCCAGCTGGTCTCAAATTGGACCGGCATCCCGGTATCTCAGATACTTGAGAGTGAAGCAGAAAAGCTGCTTCATATGGAAGAAGGTATTCACGAACGTCTGATAAATCAAGAGGAGGCAGTAAGAGTTATTTCCGAAGCCATCCGGAGAAGCCGAGCTGGGTTGAAGGACCCAAGGCGTCCCATCGGCAGCTTCATCTTCCTCGGTCCAACCGGTGTCGGCAAGACCGAACTGGCACGCACCCTGGCTTGGTTCCTCTTTGGTGATGAGAACGCCATGGTGCGCCTTGATATGTCAGAGTATCAGGAGAAGCATACCGTATCCCGACTTATCGGTGCCCCGCCGGGATACGTTGGCTATGAGGAAGGCGGACAGCTCACCGAAGCGGTGAGGCGGCGCCCCTACCGGGTAATCCTGCTCGATGAGATTGAGAAGGCACACCCCGAGGTATTCAATGCCCTGCTCCAGCTTCTGGATGACGGACGGCTGACCGATGGTCACGGACACACCGTGGACTTTAAGAACTGTGTCGTCATCATGACCAGTAATGCTGGCGTGGAGCTCATCAGGCGGGAAACGGCGCTCGGCTTTGCCAGACCAAGAGACGAAGCCAAAGCTCAGAAGCAGAGTTATGAAGCGATGAAGGAAAAGGTCATGGGTGAAGTAAAGAAGACCTTCCGCCCTGAATTCCTCAACCGCATTGACGAAATCATCGTCTTCCATGAGCTGACTCAGGAGCAATTAAGGGATATCGTGGAATTGATGGTCAAAGACCTGCAGAAGCGTCTGGCGGAACGAAAGCTGAGAATCGAAATCACGGGAAAAGCCAAATCCTGGCTGGCTAAAGAAGGCTATGACCCAACTTTTGGTGCCCGACCACTGCGACGAGTTATCGAGCGCTACGTGGAGAACCCTCTGTCAACCAAGTTACTCAGAGGAGAGTTTAAAGAAGGTGACGTGGTTAAGGTTGACCTTGGCGATGAGGGCTTGACCTTCACTGCCAGGGCAGCTGCCAAAGTAGTCGCCTGAGCACCAAGGCTCTCATCTGCTTGAGCCTAAACTTGCTAGAAAACTTGAGATTGTGTAGAATGATAGCCGAATGACAGAGGCTGAAGTAAAAAAGGGCTCGACAAAGACAGCCTATTTTCTGGGCATTTTCGGAATCGTTACCACTTTGCTCATGGCAATGGCTGTCATTTATTATTGGGAGTGGGTGCGGGCGCTGGAGGCATATGGCTATCTGGGAGCTTTCCTTATCAGCATTCTGGGTGGTGCCACTATTATCGTCCCGGTGCCCATGCTGGCGGTGGTCTTTGCCCTGGGCGGAGTAATGGAATATACCTGGGTAGTCGGTCTTGTCAATGGTCTAGGTGAGACCTTGGGTGCCCTGACCATCTATATGACCGGGTATGGTGGTGGCTCAGCACTTTATTACAAGACTCATGGCAGGCTTCATGCCGCCTATCAAAGATTGATGAAGTTGATGGAGCGAAGAGGCTCAATAGTCCTGTTCTCACTGGCAGCCATACTTAACCCCTTCTTTTACCCGGCAGCCTTGGCGGCTGGGGCACTGCGCTTCAGGGTAAGAAAGTACTTCATTATTACCTGGGTAGGCAAAACAATTAAGGGTATGACGGTAGCTTATGCCGGCTACTGGGGATTGCGAGGGCTGCTCAGGATGCTCGGTGCACCTATATAGGGCTAGCTTTCCTCTATGATTATGCGGATTATTTTGTCCCCTTCAAACTGCGGATTTTGGCTCGGGTCTCTCGGCGTCAGCTTTTCCAGAACATCCATTCCCTCAATTAGCTGTCCGAAAACGGTATGCCTGCCATCGAGCCCGTGTTGCGGTGTATAGGTGATAAAGAACTGGGCGCTATTGGTGTTGGGTCCGCTGTTAGCCATGGAGAGTGCCCCGGTAACGTGGGTATGCCCTGTAAATTCATCCGCAAATCTGTAGCCAGCATTACCCATTCCGGTACCGGTGGGGTCTCCCCCCTGAGCCATAAAGCCGGGTATCACCCGGTGAAAGGTTGAGCCATCATAGAAGCCCTCACGAGCCAGAAAGACAAAGTTGTTCACGGTCACTGGCACATCTTGGGCAAAGAGCTCCAGTACCAGATTTCCCTTCTCCGTTTCAATAATCGCCGTGTATTGCTTGCTGGTATCGATTATCACTGGCGGTGGTGAAGAATAGGACTTAGGCTTTGCTGCTGGCGCTGGCTCTGCTGCTTTCTCGCCACATGACACTGATAAAAGAGTAATCAGAACCAGAATAACGCAAGTGATGAAAGATAGAATTTTGGTGAACATAGCCCCTCCTCTCATTTGCCAGAATTATTCTTGACTTCCTTCAGATTGTAGCCGATTTTTTAATGATAAGCAAAGGATGGAATCAGCCAAATCCTCTTCAGAGTTGCTAATTCCTGCTTTTTATGCTAAATTAGATATGCGATTATGGGGCTGTAGTTCAATTGGGAGAACGTTTGACTGGCAGTCAAAAGGTAGGGGGTTCGAATCCCCCCAGCTCCATTGAAGGAACCAATATTATAGACACTCCTATTCTCTTTTTGGATACTCATGTTTCAGACCTACACGGTCAAACCAAGTTTTTTCCATTTTTTTAAGTTCTTTGACTAAATCTTCAGGTAGCGGCTTTGGCTTATGAGTCTTTATTAATTCAATTGTTTTTTGGTTTAGCAATTCTTCGCAGTCCTTCACGCTTTTCGTTTTCGTAAAACTACGGTCAAATATTGTTGGCATCCAAAATTTACGAAAATGCTTCAAGGTGTGACTTTCGGTAATATAAGTCCCTCCCGGACCTACCCGTTCGATGAGGTCAAGAGGAAGAGTTTCACTGTTGATTTCCATGCCGCTCATCAAAACCTTGACCATACCAATAATTTCATCTGCAAGGACTATGAGTTCTGGGGATGTTGCTGTCGAATGATACATTAGACCTATATTGTGGACAAGGTCAGCTCCCGACAATGCCGAGAGGATTATCTGAAGGGTAATTTCGGCTGCCGCTTGAGCATCAATGGCTTCGGCATCTGTCAAGCCAGCTTCACCTTTTACAGGAAGTCCATAGTAGTGGCCAAGTTCGGTCAAGGCCACAAGCATAACACTCAGTTCTGGGGCACCAGTTGCAAAGATTGTCGTTTTCATATCCATAATACTCGGTATGGAGCCAATGATAACAGGTGCTCCAGGGTTCTTGAGCTGCAGGACAACCAGTTGACTTAACACTTCAGCATTTGAAATCGCCACACAAC
>CAZUSN010000149.1:0-3531 GCA_964623035.1 uncultured Dehalococcoidaceae bacterium
TGATATAGCAAAGGACCCAGTTTTTCTCCCAGAAAACCAGCTCGAGATAGAAAGTTCTCCACCGCGGAACCTAAATTCCTTAACCTTTTAATGTGCGTGATAAATCGACTCACCTTAACAGCAAAAATGAAGTTGTCGGGTGTGGATTCTCGCCAGGCGGTGAACGCTTTCTCCGAAGGCAGATGATAAAAACTGTTATTGAGCTCTACAGTAGTAAATTGCCTGGCGTAAAATGACAGCCATTTCGACTTGGGCAATTCCTCGGGGTAATAAAGCCCACGCCAGTGCTCATAATGCCAGCCACTGCAACCAATGTAGTATCTCACTGACATATCGCCTCCTAATTCTCCCCCCACTACATTCCGCCGAGCTTTACTACTGGTCGGAGCGCGTAACCCGCCGCCAAGTCCAGGATAGATTGATTATAAAGTTCCACAGCATAGCTGCGGCGATGCCACAGAGATTAGAAATCAAATAATGAATGCCCAGGACTTCAGTGCATGTCCACAGCACCCCCATATTGATGCCAATGCCGGCAGCACTCACCAGGTTGAACTTGAGCAGCCGCACCAGCTTTGCGGTCATGCCCGGAGTCCTTCTATCCCGGAAAGTCCAGACATCATTCAGGATGAAGTTGTTGATAATCGAGGTTTCGATAGCAATGGCAGCGGAGATGAGATAAAACAGCCCCACGACATTTGTGAATAGCCACAACAGTCCCTCATTAACCAGCACGCCGCTCATCCCCACGAGGCAAAATTTGATGAAGCGCCTCACGCCACTATCTGCTGGCAACAGACGCAGAATATGTCGCAGATAGTTGACCTGCTCTCGAATGCCATATTTGCTTTCCCCTGCTTCCCTGCCTCGGAAAGTGTAGGGAACAGAAGCCACCTGCCCCACTCTACCTCGAACCAGAATCTCCAGCAGTATCTTCTGGCCGATGGGGTTGAGTTCAACACCTTCTATAACTTCCCTCCTGACCAAGAAGAAGCCGGAAAGGGGATCGCTAACCTTCTTAGACGAGGGTAACAGCAGGTGAGCCAGCATTTTCGCCACTTTGGAGGCTATTAGCCTCTGCCGTGTCCAATTTTCCGTGCCGCCGCCTGGTTCATAGCGGCTGCCCACCACCACATCAGCGCCGTTGCGACCATGTCGCAATAAATCAGGTATCATCTCCGGCGGGTGCTGAAGGTCAGCGTCTATCACCCCAAGCACATCTCCACTGGCATGAGCAAAACCATGGATTACCGCCGAAGCCAGCCCCCTCTCATTATGGCGGACGATGACTTTTATGGGGTATTCAGAACCAAGGCGGCGTGCCGCCTCCGCTGTGCCATCAGGACTATCATCGTCCACCACGATAAGCTCGTAGCGAGAGCAAGGGGCCACTGCCTCGTGTACCCTCTGAGCAAGGGTGGCAATGTTATCCACCTCGTTATAAGTGGGGACTATTAAGGAAAACTCAGGATTCACTAAAGACACATCTAATTTCAAATTTTACCATACCAGCGTGAGCCTAAAAAGTGCCACACACGAGACTACAAACTCTAAACTGTTTTGAGTATTCGTATGAGGAAGCTACGCCTGGCAATAACTTCGATTTCATCGGAGCGATATTGACTTCAGACCCATGATACGTCCACAATAAACACCCGTGGAAATACCTTTGATATTCCTATTCGCCCTTCTAGGTCTGGCGATGGGCAGCTTCCTTAATGTGTGCATTGACCGTCTGCCCCGGAATGAGTCTATTGTAAATCCTCCATCTCATTGCGAAGTTTGCCAGCACAGGCTAGCCATCAAAGACAACATCCCCGCATTTAGCTACCTCAAGCTTCGTGGTCGTTGTCGGTACTGTCAGGCTGCTATACCCCGGAGGCTATTCTGGGTGGAGCTTACCACCGCCTTGATATTCGCTTTCCTTTGCTGGCATTACGGCTTAAGTGCGGAGCTAGGGATTATGGCTTTCTACGCCTGTCTATTCATCATCATTTTCGTCATTGACTTGGAGCAGGGGCTCATCCTGAACAAGGTGGTTTATCCCGGCATGGTTGTGGCTTTGCTTCTGGCTTTATTGCCTCAGTCCTGGCTTACCCAGTGGATAGTTAGCGGGGTTGCCAACGCCGCTCTGGGCGGAGGCATTGGCTTTGTTATATCTCTTTTAATTGCCCTAGTCTCCCGAGGTGGCATGGGCTGGGGAGATGTTAAGCTCGCTGCTTTGATTGGCCTCGCTACCGGCTTCCCTCTGGTTTTTCTCGCCATTATTATGGGGGCTATCCTCGGTGGCATAGTAGCCGTGGCTCTGGTGATAGTGAAGAAGAGAAATTTCAAGGGGACGATTCCTTTCGGTCCCTTCCTGGCCCTAGCTGCCATGGTAACAGTGCTCTGGGGAAGTAGCATACTAAGCTGGTACCTGGGACTGATGTGACTCGGGCGGGCTCACTTTCGCCTGAACAGAGCGAAGAAACGGTCTTGATATTCCGGGAAGAGACCCCAGCGGTTTAACTCAACCACCAACTCCGGGGCTCGGGAAAGGTTGCGACTTGCTTGCTCGAAAAGCTCTTCAATGTAATCTCGGGCACCCTGGGGCACGCCACTGGCATCTATGTCCAAAAAGCCCCGGCGATTAAATTCGGCTACATTAGTGCGAACCGACTGGGTAGTTAGTTCATAGATGAACATGAGCAAGGATACATCCCATAGTTCCTCCACCCCCCTAATTATGGTGCTTAAGGGGTTATGCTCCTCCTCTATTTGGGAGCTGAGCTTGTTTATCACCTGCCTGATAGGCTCGGAGACAACGTTCATCCCCTTGGGTTCGTTCTTATATCGGTAAAAAATGCCCGATTCATAAGGGCGCTCCCGAGCCATCATCGCTATGTATCTTTTTGCCTGCTCGCTAAAGCCTTCGACATTGACCAGGTAAGCAGGAGTAACAATCTTGGGCCTTTCCGCAATTACCTTTCCATCCCGGACCACACTTAGATTTCCCACCAGTTCAGTGACAACGTAATAATCAATAACAGAACTGCCAAAAGTGGCCAGGTTTTGCTGTGGTGCCCGGATTAATTCCGTGTGCTCCAGAGCATATTTAATTTTGTCATCCGTCTCCATAATAGACCCCAATTCAACCTGTTATTCTGCGCCCTTCACTCCTTGTCATTTACTAAACTAACCCTAAAAAGTCTTACAACTATTCTCCACCCGGGACCCCGACTAAATTCTGATTTCTAATTTATTGGGCCCCCACGAAAATCTTGCGATTTTCGTGGGTGGTTTAAATAAACATCTTGACCGTGTAAAAGTTACGCCTTACTTTATCCTTGCCGGCAATTATGCTGCCCATTTCAGTGCTATGACCAGGAACAAGGTATTCCACATCAAGCTGAGACAGCTCGTCAATGCTCTTCCGTAGCAAGGAAGGGCTGCCACCAGGAAAGTCAGTCCGGCCTACACTGCCAGCAAAGACCACATCACCGCTGATCAATATTTTATCCTCTTCTAGATAAAGGGAAATAGAACCGGGAG
>CAZUSN010000150.1:0-3462 GCA_964623035.1 uncultured Dehalococcoidaceae bacterium
CCCGCGACCGGCGGTTTTGGAGACCGCTGCTCTACCAAACTGAGCTACACTCCTACAGCAAGCTTTATATTTTAACATACTTGTCAACAATTGTTAAGAAGACAATTTTGTTTAGTGCTAATCAGTTTGCATTTCATGTTGCTTGACAGTATTGTCTCATTGAACTACGATTTCTATGCTGATAGCGGTTGAGGTCTTGCTATATGAAGGCTGATTTTCTCAAAGAGCGATTTAACATATTAAGAGTCGTTGTTCTCTTGATGATACCCTGTCTTATTTTCACTTTAGTGGTCGGCTGTGAATCAAGAGAACAACCAGCGAAGGAGGGAGAAATGGCATTAGTGGTGTCGAGTTCAGCATTTCAGGAGGGAACTGAAATACCTGCGAAATATACCTGTGAAGGACAAAATATCTCGCCAGCACTCGCCTGGAGTGAGCCACCGGCAGGGACTCGGTCTTTTGCCCTCATTGTGGATGACCCGGATGCGCCCGCTGGCGTGTTCACTCACTGGGTTATATTCAACCTGCCTGCCAGTAGCCGAAAATTGTCGGAGGCAGTGCCAACTCAGGCTCAGCTTTCGGACGGGTCTTTACAGGGCAAGAATGACTTCGGCAAGATTGGCTACGGTGGCCCCTGTCCCCCACCCGGTCGTCCCCACCGCTATCAGTTTACCGTATACGCTCTAGACCAGACCTTGAGTTTAAAGGCAGGCGCCTCCAAGAAGCAGGTTCTGGAGGCGATGCAGAGGCATATCCTGGCACAGGGCAGGCTCACCGGCACTTACCAGCGTTAATTGATGATGTTTGACGGGAAAGGATTATGTGCCGTATATTAATCAGAGCATAGTACGCGGGGAAAAACCTCATTGAGAGTTGGCCGCGAAATTCCCATTAAATCGAAGCAAAGGAGGAATCGAAACATGCCATACGGTTCTGGCAAATATACCTATGAGTTGGTTGATGGGTGGGCAAAACTTCCTGAAGGCTGGAAGTTCCTTGATATCGGGGGCATTTCCGTTGATGCGCAAGATAGGGTGTATATCTTAAACCGTAGCGAGCACCCGGTAATCGTCTTTGACCGCGAAGGCAAGGTGCTGACTTCCTGGGGGGAGGGCATATTCAAACGTGTTCACGGCAGTGGCATTGGTCCTGATGGTTCAGTCTATTGTACCGATGATAAAAACCATACCGTGCGTAAATTCACCCCGGAAGGTAAGCTGCTCATGACGCTGGGCAAGGAGGGACAACCTTCTGACACCGGTTATGTCCAGGACTGGTTCGACTTCTTCTGGAGTCTGACAACAATCACTAAAGGTGGTCCACCATTTAACCGTCCCACCGGCGTGGCAGTATCTTCCTCTGGTGAAATCTATGTCTCCGATGGCTACGGCAACGCCCGGATACACAAGTTTGCCCCTGATGGCAAATACCTACTCTCCTGGGGTGAGCCAGGTTATGCTCCGGGGCAGTTCCGACTTCCCCACAATATCTGGGTGGACAAGCGGGATAAGGTATGGGTTGCTGACCGGGAGAACAGCCGTATTCAGGTCTTTGATGCTAAAGGTAAGTTCCTCGACCAGTGGGAAAATGTCATTCGCCCTACTGATGTGTGTATCGACGAAGAGGGCATCGTCTATATTGCTGAGCTTTGCCTGCGGGTGAGCATATACAGTCCTAAGGGTAAGCTGCTGGCACGCTGGGGGACTGAGAGAAAACAGAGCGAGGAAAATGCCCTGTTTCTGGCGCCTCATGCTATTGCCATTGACTCCCGGGGCGACCTTTATGTTGGTGACGTCTCCTGGGCTCACAATAAGATTGACCGGGGACCCAGAGTGGTGCGGAAGTTTGCCCGTATAACCTAGTTAGCAAAAGGAATGAGAGGAGAGCTACATGACAAGGGGGAAAGTCGTGGTCACCGAGCCCATATATGAGGACGGCTTAAGAATCTTGAAAAAGGAGGCGGAGGTAATTTATCTGCCTGAGCTCCCAAAACGAACTCTGGCGGAGGCGATTAAAGAAGCGCACGGAGTCGCGGTCAGGGTGGCGAAAATCAATGCCGACCTCCTGGCTCAGGCTGACAGCCTGAAGATTATTGCCAAGCACGGAGTTGGCTATGACAACATTGATGTGGAGGCAGCAACCAAAAAGCGAATAGTGGTGGTTAACACGCCTGAGGCTAACGCTGAATCAGTGGCTGAGCACAACCTTGGTCTGATGCTCTCCCTTGCCAAAAAGATTGCCACCACGGATAGGGTATTGCGACAGAATCGGCTTAAACGACGGGAAGATTACATCGGGGTGGAATTAAAGGACAAGAAACTGGGGGTCATTGGACTGGGCAGAATTGGCTCTGAGCTTGCCCACAAATGTAAAATTGCTTTCGATATGGATGTTATCGCCTATGACCCGTATGTCCCCAAGGAGAAGGCAGAACAGCAAGGTTACACCAAGGTGGAAAAGATAGCTGAGGTACTGCGGCAAGCGGATTACGTGGTTATCTGTGTCCCTTTGACCAAGGAGACAGCCAATCTTATCGGGGTGAGGGAGCTGAGTTTAATGAAGGAGAGCGCCTTCCTCATCAATAGCTCCCGAGGGGGGATTGTTGACGAGGCGGCACTTTATGACCACCTGGTGAAGGGTAAGATAGCCGGGGCGGCTCTGGATGTATTTTTGCAGGAGCCACCGCCCGCAGACCATCCCCTTCTCCGCCTGGACAATTTTATCGCCACGCCTCACATGGGTGGCATGACCGCAGAAGCCATGAGGCGGATGGCAATCACCGTAGCCGAAGAAATCCTCAGGGTATTGCGTGGGGAAAGACCGAAATATCCGGTCAATCCCCAGGTGCTTAATTAAAGACTGTTAATAGGGAGGCTTGCTTCTACTTTCACCCAAATTGCGGCACATTTATGGGATGACCAATCCGCCGTCAACAATCAGGGTCTGACCGGTCATATAATTGGAGGCATCTGAGGCAAGAAAGATAGCCACGCCGGCATAATCCGAAGGATAAGCCTCCCTGCCTAAAGGTACAGAGTCAAGTATCTTTTTCAAATCTTCCGGGTTTTCTTTGAAATACTTCTGGTTAAGCGGGGTAATAGTCGTCCCCGGACCGATGGCATTGACGTTGATATTGTATTTTCCCCACTCGAGGGCAAACGCCCGAGTCAGATGGGAAACCCCGGCTTTGGCGACGGCATAAACCGACCTTCCGGGCTGGATTATTTGGGAAAGAACGGAAGAAACATTGATAATTTTTCCCTTTTTCCTCTTTATCATCGCTCTCCCGGCAAGCTGACAGCAGAAGAAAAGTCCTCTCAGGTTGGTATTCATAATTTGGTCCCATTCCTCTTCGCTGAAATCTTCTATGGGCTTCCTCAAAATAATCCCAGCATTATTGACCATAATATCTAATTTCCCGAAATCTTTGACTACTTTGGCGACCAATGCCTCAACCGAAGA
>CAZUSN010000151.1:0-3396 GCA_964623035.1 uncultured Dehalococcoidaceae bacterium
GAGGGATAAAGGGTGAGGGGTTGTTAAACAGTCTCGCTCTCGTAAAGCAGGATTTGTCTCGTTAGTTGAATAGTATTAAGATAGAGCTGTGAAGCAGAGACTAGAGCAAGCCCTCTCTCAAAGACAAAAACGGCGCATCGTTGACCTAGGTCGAACACCAGCCGCCGTTTTGGTGCCCATATATTATAAACAGGGGCAGTATCACATCCTGCTTATTAAGCGTACGGAATGGGTGGAAAAGCACAAGGGTGAGATTTCCTTTCCTGGAGGCGCCCGAGATGAGACTGACCGGACATTGCTTGATACTGCCCTGCGGGAATCTGCCGAAGAAATAGGCTTGGCGCCTGCCAAAGTTGAGATATTAGGTGAACTGGACGATGAGGTCAGTGTCAAGACAAACTATGTCATCACTCCCTTTGTGGCGCTTATCCCCTGCCCATATCAGTTCAAGGCGGACGGAAAGGAGACAGAGGAAATCATTGAAGCCCCCATTTCGGCACTACTGGAGCTCGGCTACTCTCGCCAGGAGCTCAAGGATGGGAAAACAGTTACCTCCTATTTCTACAATTACCAGGGCAGGGTAATCTGGGGAGCAACGGCAAGGATACTAAACAAGTTCCTCAGCATCTTTGCTGGGGTTATGAAAGAGGACAAATAAAAAATATAGGCTAAGCATGGAGTTTGCCTCATCTTATTAGACTCATTGTTCTCAGCTAAATTTCCCAATAATTTCAGAGCCGATTGACCACCGCCTTCCCCTTTGCCTGTAAAAAATATGGCATAGTTAATAAAATTTTGTTAAGATATTTAATAAAAAATGTTGACATCTTTCATAAAATGGTCTAATATTTAGATTGTAAGGAAATAGAAGATGGTCAAGAAGGACTATTATGAGATTTTAGAGGTCAAGCGAGATGCCACTGAGCAGGAGATAAAACAGGCTTATCGCCGCTTGGCGCGTAAGCACCATCCTGATGTTAACCCCGGCGATAAGTCAGCCGAGACCAAGTTTAAAGCAATAAACGAAGCCTATGAGGTTCTCTCGGATAAGGAGAAACGGGGAAAATATGATAAGTATGGCGACCAGTGGCAATATGCTGACCAGTTTGAACAGGCAGCGCGGCAACAGACGCCTCAGTGGGATTTGGGGCGGAGTGGTGGTGCCACCGGTTTCCATTTTGTGGCTGATGACCTGGACAGCCTGTTTGATGAGCTATTACGAGGCACGCGCACTTATGCTCGTCGGGCACAACCAAGGCGAGGTCAGGATATCGAAGCACCGGGTGAGCTTACCCTGGAGGAAGCTTTCAGTGTCACCAAACGTAACCTGAGCCTTCAAACTGAAGAAACATGTCCTAGCTGCCAGGGTATGGGACGAATTCAAAATTTGCTCTGTTCAACATGTCAGGGGTTGGGGGTGGTGCCTCGCCTGAAGCGCCTTGAGGTGAAGATACCCTCTGGAGTCGATACTGGCTCAAGGGTGCGCATTGCTGGCAAGGGACAGCCCGGTTACAGTGGGGCTAACGGGGACCTTTATCTGGTGATAACGGTCAAGCCTCACCACCTCTTTGAACGCCACGGCGATGATTTGCACGTGGAAATACCCGTGCCACTGACTGTGGCTATGCTGGGTGGTGAGGTTCAGGTGCCGACACTCAAAGGTAAACTGGCTTTGAAAATACCCCCTGAAACTCAGAATGGGCGTTCCTTTCGTTTGGCTAGACAAGGCATGCCCCACCTTGGCGATTCCTCCCGAGGCGATATGCTGGCTAAGGTGAAAATTGTCCTGCCCACGAAACTATCAGCAGAAGAAAAAGAACTATTCAAGCGGCTGAGCCAGCTTCGACCTGCTTAAAGAGGAGGTGATTGAATATGAATAGAGATGATGAACCCCGTTATGTCATAAGTGTTGCTGCCAAGATACTGGGTATTCAAACTCACACCCTGCGTTACTACGAAAAAATTGGTGTCATCGAGCCCAAGCGGTCTCAAGGAAATATTCGGCTCTATTCAGAGCAGGATATTGCCCTGCTGCGCCGGGTGAAGACGCTGGTTGAAGACATGGGGGTCAACCTGGCGGGAGTAGAGGTTATTTTACGCTTGATGCAGCGGGTAAGCGAGATGCAGAATGAACTGGAAAGGTTAGAGTCAGAGGTAAAGAGAGGGGAGGTAAGCAAATGAGACAGGAAAGGTTTACGGAACTGGCACAGGAAGCCCTGGCAGCTTCTCAGGAGCTTGTCCGCCAGTATAAACATAGCCAGTGGGATGTGGAGCATGTTTTACTAGCTCTTCTCCAGCAGGAGAAAGGGCTGGTGGGTGATATTTTAAGGGAACTCGACATCGACGTGGAAAGGGTGCGACAAGAACTGGAAGTGGCACTGAATAAAGTGCCCAAGGTTACTTTTGAGAGTGGACAGATTTACGTCACACCGCGCATTGCTCAGATGCTAAAGCTCGCTGATGAGGAAGCAAACCGCCTTAAGGATGAGTTTATCAGCACCGAACATCTGCTGATTGCCATCGTCAGCGAGCAGAAAGGGGAATCTGCTGCCATCCTGAGACGGCTTGGGGTTGACCAGGAGAAGGTCTACCGCATTTTGCAGAAGCTCCGTGGTGGACACCGGGTTACTGATAGCAGGGCGGAGAGCAAATATCGCTCCTTAGAGAAGTACGGGCGTGACCTGACGGAACTCGCCCGGCAGGGTAAGCTTGACCCGGTTATCGGTCGGGATGAAGAAATCAAGCGGGTGATGCAGATACTGACCCGGCGTACCAAAAATAATCCGGTGATAGTGGGTGATGCCGGTGTCGGCAAGACCGCCATCGCGGAAGGCTTAGCCCAGAAAATCGCTGCCGATGATGTACCCGATTCCCTTAAAGGGCGTCGGGTGGTGGCTCTGGATATGGGAAGTTTAGTCGCGGGCAGTAAGTTCCGCGGCGAGTTTGAGGAGCGACTTAAAGCGGTGATGGATGAGATTCGCCAAGCCAAGGGTGAGATTATTCTGTTTATTGATGAGATTCACACCGTGGTTGGGGCGGGAGCCGCCGAGGGAGCTATTGACGCCAGCAACATGCTCAAGCCAGCGCTGGCCCATGGTGAATTGCAGTGCGTCGGTGCCACCACCCTCGATGAATACCGCAAGTTTGTGGAGAAGGATAAGGCACTGGAACGGCGTCTCCAGCCGGTCTTACTTAGTGAGCCCGGTGTCGAGGCAACCATTGAGATGCTCCGTGGTCTCCGACCGAGATATGAAGCACACCATAAAATCAAAATCAGCGATGAAGCCCTGGAAGCCGCTGCCCGACTCAGCCAGCGCTATATCTCTGACCGGTATTTGCCCGATAAGGCAATTGACCTCATTGATGAAGCCGCCAGCAAGCTGCGTATTGATACCG
>CAZUSN010000152.1:0-497 GCA_964623035.1 uncultured Dehalococcoidaceae bacterium
AGGCGGGGTTGGTGGCGGCAATGCCTTCGGGAGAAATGTGAACTCCCTGAATATGGGTTATCTCCTTCCCACTTCTCTGCTCAATGGGGATTTCTTCCCCGGAAGCGAGTGAGGGGTCAATGGTGGTGGTGGGCGCGGCGACATAAAAAGGAATCTTGTTCTCTTTAGCCAGCACTGCCAGAGCATAGGTGCCGATTTTATTGGCGGTATCACCATTGGCGGCAATGCGGTCAGCCCCAACCAGCACACAGTCAACCTCGCCTCGACATATAAAGTATCCCGCCGCAAAGTCGGTGATTAAGGTAACCGGAATGCCCGCCTTTTTAAGCTCCCAGGTGGTTAACCGTGCCCCCTGGAGCAAAGGTCTGGTTTCAGTCGCCAAAACCTTTACTCTTTTCCCCTGCTCCCTTGCCTTTATGATAACGCCAAGGGCAGTGCCATAGCCGGTGGTCGCCAGGGGACCGGTATTGCAATGGGTCAGGATAGTGAAACCGTCC
>CAZUSN010000152.1:507-3356 GCA_964623035.1 uncultured Dehalococcoidaceae bacterium
GTCCTTGATGAGTTCAGCACCGAACTCGCTCAACTTACGGGTTGCCTCAACTTCCTCAGCATGAATTTTGACCGCCTCATCAACCAGCGCTGCTTTAATCTGTGCTATATTCTTAATTGCTTTAGCTGCCTCTTGCATACGCTCAAGCGCCCGGAAAAGGTTGCGGGCGGTGGGTCTGGTGTCAGCAATCACATCAATAACACTCCAGAGTTTATCCAGAAATTCCTCCCTTGCCACAGATTCGATTTTCCGCGCACCAAGAGCTACGGCATAAGCCCCAGCTATCCCTATAGCCGGTGCCCCTCTGATTTTCAATTCTGTGATGGCTGAAGCAATACCCTGATAGTCATCCAGCTCCAAATAAATCTCTTCCCAGGGAAGACGGGTCTGGTCAAGAAGACGAACACGGTCGCCCAGCCAAGCTATCGGCTCTATCAAGTTCACCTCCTGTAGTCTTAATGTAACCCAGCTCAATCTGGTCGTCAAGAGCATAAAACAAAGTCGCCTTGACGCCAACACCGAAATCAGGATAAACTTCCTCAAGTTACTGAGAGTAAGGATGGTAAATGGCGGAAAATCCTGTAATCTCCGAAGAGTTCAAGGATAAAATTGGGCTGACCTGGGAGCTGGGAGTTTTTGAGATTGAGAAGGGGATGATACGGAGGTTTGCCCGGGCGATTGATGATTCTAACCCCTTGTGGGAAACGATGGCACCCCCTTTCCTTATCGTGACCGTCGGTGGTGAGCAATTCGGGCAGGAGTTGATGAATATGTTCCGCGATGGGCTGCTCCACGGCTCCACTGAGCTTGAGTGCTTTCAGCCAGTGAGACCGGGCGATAAAATAGCGGTTGCCGGCAAAATCGCCAGTATCAGAGAGAGGAGCCAGATGGCGTTTGTCACTTTCGAGATAACCTACACCAACCAGAAAGGCAAGTTGGTCGCTAGATGCCAGCAGACCATGATTGGCTATAAAACGGAGAAGACAAAGAGTGGCTGAGCAAATTTATTATGAAGATGTCAGCTTAGAGAATGAAATACCCCCTCTTACCAAGCGGCCAACGACCCGTCAACTGGTGATGTGGGCGGGGGCATCCGGTGATTACTACGCCATCCATTACGATAAAGACTTTGCCCAGAGCAAAGGGCTCCCCGGCGTCATTGTCCATGGACAACTGGCGGCTGCCTTCCTCGGTCAGCTAATCACTGACTGGATTGGAAAGCAGGGAAGCCTCAAGAAGTTCTCCTGCAGCTACCGAGGTATGAACTTCCCCAATGAGACCATCGTTTGCCGAGGGAAGGTAAGCAAAAAATATATTGAAGACGGGGAGCATTACATCGAGTGCAGTATCTGGGCGGAGAATGTCAAAGGTGAGAAAACAGTAACCGGTAAAGCTATCGTTGCCCTGCCTGTCAAAAGTTGATACACTCAGCCTCTTCTCAGAGCCCGTTCTGTTTTTCTTCCCAAGCTTTACGTTGCAGTTCCATCAGCACAAAATCATATCCATCCCGAACCATGTGTTCGTAAGGAGCAAAACCGCATTTCTGGAAGCATTTCTGCGCCCGCTGGTTCCATTCTAATGTCTTCAGATAGATTCGTTTGAGATTCGTATGGCGAAAAATATGGCTGACTAAGATAGTCACAGCATCAGTGCCATAGTCCCGGTCCCAGTAGTAACGGTCGCCAATCATAATCCCCAGTTCGGCTTCCTTCCTGGCTTCGTTGATGTTGTAGTAGACGCAATTGCCGATATGCTTACCATCAAGGGTCTCGATGGCGAAGGCATGTCTAGTCGATTTAGGATGATGCAGAACATCGGTATAATCGAGCAGATATTGCGAGAAAGAAATCTTCAGCGGCGGCGTGGCATCGAGGCGAACCAGCTCCGGATTTGTCTGCCACCGATAATCGTTTCGGGCATCGGACAATTTTTTCTCTCTGAGTCTAACTCTACTGCCAATAATCATGCTATACCCCGACCTTGCCCTTTAGCCTATTCCTCCTCTTCTTCCTCCTCACCCCTCTCCCATATCGGCTCGGTAAAGTAATCAATATATTCCCCCATTGCCTGGGCTGCCACCTGTTTCATTCTCTCTTTGGCTTCCTTAGCTACCTGCTCCAATTCCGCCAGGTCAATGTCAACTTCCAGCATTTTAGTTAAAACCTTGAGCACTGCCAGAGCTGCCATCGGGTTCTGTATCCGGGTGGCATAAAGAGGTACCTCACCCAACAAGCAGATACCTTCAATCTCCCGCTCCTTAGCCACCCCCAATAGTAAACCATTCAGCCCGGCAATCTGCAAGTTGCCGGCGTGTATCAGGTCATATTGCTTCAACTCCTGAGCGGTTGCCTGGCTGGTAGCCACTCCCAAGACCCTGGGCTGTTCCGTATGGTGGATGCGGGTCATGGCAGCCGCACAGGTATATATTCTCCTAACCTGAAATCTCTGCCCCACATCAAGGACACAGTGCGCCAGCTCATATCCCTTCGCCGCTGGCTGCGCTTCCCCGATAAATAACACGATGTCACTTCCTCCACCTTTATTTTTCCAGTAGTAGAACTTGCTCTGCGGAAACTGAGGTGCTTCAACAACATCGTCTTTGACCAATACTCCGATGGGGTCAAAGAAAGAAGAAGCCTCAAGCTCGCCCAGTTCTTTAAAAGCCAGTTTCTTCTGCAGGTACGTGGCCGCAATCATAGCGACATTGCCGATACCGGGCCAGGCGGTCAGCATATTGGGGGATTTAAGTCTGGGCTGGGCATAAAGCTTAAATAAATCTTTCATACCATAAACCTCTTTTTATTTTACCAGTTTTGATTAGGTAACCCCATCCCCTTTATCCCCTTCCC
>CAZUSN010000153.1:0-3343 GCA_964623035.1 uncultured Dehalococcoidaceae bacterium
CGCTGGGCTTAGCCTTCACCACCGCTTCGATGAGCGCCGTCAAGTTACCCAGCAACATATCCTTCTCAAAGCTGACCTTACCCAGCGGCACATGAATGATGGCGGTCCGGTCTAGCTTGAATTCCACCCGCCCTTTGCGAGCATCTTCAATTACTCGTGGCAGGTCTTCGGCAGGGACAACAGTTCCTGACTTGGGATTGGGCATAAGCCCTCTCCTCCCCAGGATTTTACCCAGCTTACCTACCTTGCCCATCATATCAGGGGTGGCAACCGTGGTATCAAACTCCAGCCAACCATCCTCAATTTTTTTAATTACATCATCACCGCCGACATAATCAGCGCCCGCTGATTCGGCAATTTTCGCTGCTTCCCCTTGGGCAAAAACTAAAACCCTGACCTTTTTGCCCAGCCCATAGGGCAGCAAAGCCACACCGCGTACCTGCTGTGCTGAATCGCGTGGGTCAACCCCCATGCGCAGGTGCAATTCCACCGTCTCATCAAACTTGGCACGGGCTATCTTTTTGGCTAACTCAATCGCCTCCTCAGGAGAATAAGCCACCGTTCTATCAACCAATTGAGCCGCTTCGCGATATTTCTTACCTTGTTTTACCATCTTTACTCTACCTTAATTCCCATACTTCGGGCGGTGCCTTCAATGATTTTTTCCGCCTCTTCAATGCTGTTGGCACTTAAATCCTTAGCTTTAAGTCGGGCGATTTCCCGCAATTTGTCCCGGGATAAAGTGCCAACTTCCTCATGCCCCGTACTGCCGCTTCCCTTCTCTACTCCTAAAGCCTTCTTCAGTAAATCTGATGCTGGCGGAGTTTTGGTAATAAAAGTAAATGACCGGTCCTCATAAACAGTTATCTCCACCGGGATAATAGACCCGGTCTGGGATGCAGTACGTTCATTATATTCCTTACAAAAAGCCATAATGTTAATCCCGTGCTGACCTAAAGCCGGACCAACGGGCGGCGCCGGATTTGCCTGTCCTGCCGGAATCTGTAATTTAATTATCGTCCTAACTTTCTTTGCCATCTTATCTCCTTAAAAGGCTCAAAGTTTCTCTACCTGTAACAAGTCGAGCTCCACCGGTGTCTCCTGCCCAAAAAGGGACAGTAGTACCTTAACCTTGCCCTTCTCATTGTTTATTTCATCCACCACGCCGACAAAATCAATAAACGGGCCATCAGTTACTCTGACACTCTGCCCCCGGCGAAAACCAAGTTTAACTTTAGGCGCCTCGGCTTCCATCTGTCGTAAAATCTGTTTAACCTCTTCCTCCTGCAGCGGCGTTGGCTTGCCGCCACTGCCAACAAAACCGGTGACGCCGGGAGTACTACGCACCACACCCCAGCTCTGGTCAGTCATCTTCATCTGAACCAAGACATAACCAGGCAATATTTTCTTGGTCACCGTCCGCCTCTGCCCATCCTTAACCTCAATCTCATCCTCGGTAGGTATCACCACCTGCAGGATTTCGTTTCCAGAATCCATGAACTTGATGCGCTGTTCCAGATTCTTCTTAACCCGTTCCTCATACCCCGAATAGGTATGAATAACATACCAGTTTACCCCGTTCTCAGCCACAAATAACCTCACTAACCGGATTTTGGCAAAGGTAAAAGTGAAAAGCAGACAAGTTTTTATCTACCCAGAAACACCTTTTCCACGAGACCGCTAAAACCGTAATCAATGGCTCCCAAGATGAGACCAGCCGCTACGGAAATAATCAGGACCAAACCCGACAGATATGCAATCTCTCGTCTCGAGAGCCAGACTACCTTTCTTAACTCGGTTATGGTCTCGACAATAAACCTAAACCTTGAACGCTTGGTCGCTGCAACTTGATGTGTCAACGCAGAAATCTCTACCTCATTCGATTGCGTCGTACTATTTCACTTCGCGATGTAGCCTGATAGTGCGACAGCGAGGACAGTACTTATTCAGCTCCAATCGCTGCGGGTCATTTTTCCGGTTTTTGGTTGTCGTATATGTTCTCTCCCTGCACTCGGTACAGGCGAGATAAATTATATCCCTTGCCTCACCTTTTTTAGCCATAATCTACTCTAAAATGCGGGCAAAAGTGCCAGCGCCTACTGTCCTGCCTCCCTCACGAATAGCGAAGCGAAGTCCCGGCTCAAGAGCTACCGGATAGATAAGTCTTATCTTCATAGTGATATTGTCGCCGGGCATAACCATCTCCACCCCTTCCGGCAGCTCAATGCTCCCGGTAACATCGGTGGTTCTGATGTAGAATTGAGGCTTATAGCCGTTAAAGAACGGGGTATGCCGTCCCCCTTCCTCCTTGGTCAAAACGTATACCTGGGCCTCAGCATAAGTGTGCGGTTTAATCGAACCGGGGGCAGCCAGCACCTGACCTCGCTCGATTTCTTCCCGCTCCACACCTCTGAGGAGAACACCCACGGCATCACCGGGTTCAGCATAATCCAAAGTCTTATGAAACATCTCAAGGCTGGTAGCCACTACCCGGCGCGGCTCGTGGTGCAAACCAACTATGTCCACTTCATCCATAGCCTTAATCATACCGCGCTCAACTCTGCCGGTAGGCACCGTACCTCGTCCTTTAATGCTGAAGACATCTTCTATAGGCATCAAGAACGGCTTATCCTTCGGACGTACCGGAATCGGAATAAAGTCATCAACGGCATCCATCAACTTCAAGATTGGACCACACCACTTGCATTCCTTTTTACCACAGCCACACTCCAGAGCCTTCGTGGCGCTCACCCGAACTACCGGTGTCTTCTCTCCAGGAAATTCATATTTACTGAGCAGTTCCCTTACCTCCACTTCCACCAGCTCGAGAAGCTCCTCGTCTTCCATCGCGTCTACCTTATTAAGGGCGACGACCATGGAAGGAACCTCCACCTGTCGGGCTAACAGGACATGCTCCCTGGTCTGAGGCATCGGACCATCAGGAGCACTCACCACCAGTATGGCGCCATCCATCTGGGCGGCACCGGTGATCATGTTCTTAATGTAGTCAGCATGGCCAGGGCAATCAATATGAGCATAATGCCGCTTTGCTGTCTCATACTCAACATGAGCAATGGCAATGGTCATACCCCGTGCCTTCTCCTCAGGAGCATTGTCAATACTGTCAAAGGGACGAAATGGAGTGCGTCCAACCACCTTGGATAATACCAACGTTATCGCTGAAGTAAGGCTTGTTTTACCGTGGTCAACATGACCGATGGTGCCCACATTGACATGTGGTTTTACTCGTTCAAATTTTTGTTTCGCCATTTAAACCTCCATTTATTCCGAGCCCACAACCAGATTCGAACTGGTGACCCCATTCTTACCAAGAATGTGCTCT
>CAZUSN010000154.1:0-3299 GCA_964623035.1 uncultured Dehalococcoidaceae bacterium
CAGTATAATTCTCCGCCAGCGCCTCTAAATTTTTCATCCAGTCTCGAGCATCGCCGCCACCGCCATGGATGACAACCAACGGGTCGCCCTGCCCACCGGTAAAATAGTGAATATCGAGTTCGCCAACTTTTATCCTTTTGCTATAGATTTTATTATCCATTCCCACCTTCCAAATAGCCAGATTGATTTTTCTCACAAAAATTAAAGCACAACAATGTTTCGAAAAAGTTAAGAGGTGGTAAAGATGTCGTGAAAATGCGGTGAAAATGTGGTGAAAACCCAGCGCCTTTCCTACCCTTCCCCCGCCTTCTTCTGCAATTCATAGAGTTTGTTCAGCGCTTCAAGGGGGGTCATGGAGTCTATGTCCAGCTTTTCCAGTTCCTCTAAGAGCGCTGGTTTTTGCCCGAAGAAGGATAGCTGCGGAGAGGGCGTTTCCTTACGGCGTCTTCTGGGCGGGGGTTTTGTTCCTCGGCTGTCCCCCTCTAACTCGGTTAAGACTTCCCGGGCGCGGTGCACCACTGATTTGGGTAATCCCGCTAACTGCGCCACGTGGATACCGTAGCTCTTGTCCACGCCGCCGGGCACAATCTTGTAGAGAAAGGTGACCACGCCACCCTCCTCACTCACCGCCACGTTGAAATTCTTCACCCGCGGCAGGTAGCTGGCAAGCTCCACCATCTCATGGTAATGGGTGGCAAAGAGGGTCTTCGCCCCGAGCCTGGGATAGTTATGGATGTATTCAGCGACCGCCCGGGCAATGGAAAGCCCGTCATAAGTGCTGGTGCCCCGCCCTATCTCGTCAAGGATGATGAGGGAGCGGGGGGTGGCATTATTCAGGATATTGGCCGTCTCAATCATCTCCACCATAAAGGTGGACTGACCGGCGGCGATGTCTTCCCCGGCGCCGATGCGGGTGAAGATGCGGTCAACGACGCCAATGGTGGCAGCCTCGGCGGGTACAAAGCTGCCAATCTGGGCAAGCAGCACAATCAGGGCTACCTGTCTCAAGTAGGTCGACTTGCCTGACATATTCGGTCCGGTGAGCACGATAAGCTGCGTATCCTCATTGGAAAGATGGGCATCATTGGGCACAAAACTGCCCCCAGCCAGGGTCCGCTCCACCACGGGATGGCGTCCCTGCTTGATTTGAATCTCGTTCTCTCTGTTCAGCCTGGGACGGACATATTTGTAACGCACCGCCACTTCCGCCAAGCTGGAAAAGACATCAAGGTGAGCCAGAGCATTTGCCACAGCTAGAATGCGCTCGCTCTCCATAGCCACCTGACGACAGACCCGCTGAAACAGCTCTGTCTCCAGTTCGGTGATACGGTCACGGGCATTCAGAATCATCGATTCATACTCTTTTAGCTCCGGGGTAAAGAAGCGCTCCCCACCGACCAGCGTCTGCTTCCTGATGTAATCCTGAGGCACCTGCCGCAGGTTAGCTTTAGACACCTCAATATAATAGCCAAAGACATTGTTAAAACCTATCCTCAGCGATTTTATCCCGGTCCTCTCCCTCTCCTTGAGCTCCAGATTGGCGAGGTATTGCTTGGCGTTTTTCGATGCTTGGCGAAGATTATCCAGCTCCTGAGAAAAGCCCTGCCTGATTACCTCACCTTCACCCAAGCTGGACGATGGGTCATCAACTATCGCCTGGGCGATTAAATCAACCACCTCCTGCCTTGGTTTAAGCTCATCTTTGAGCCAGGCTATGTGACCATCGCCCTCACTGTCCAGTGTCTCCCTCAGCTTGGGGATGATTTTCAGACCGTGCCGCAGGGTAACGAGTTCACGGGGGATGGCGATATTGCTCCTCACTCGGTTTATGACCCGCTCCAGGTCCGCCACCTCACCCAGTAAAGCGACTGTCTGGTGACGGGCCAGGGTTTTATCAGCAAACCATTCGATGGCATCCTGCCTTTTATTCAACTCTGTTATGTCAAGTAAAGGCTGCCCCAGCCACCTTTTGAGCAACCGTCCCCCCACCGCCGTCTTGGTCAGGTCAATAACTGACAGGAGCGAACCCTCCACAGCCCCGGTACGACTGGTCTGGAAAAGTTCCAGGTTGCGCTGGGTCTGCACGTCCAGCGCCATAAACGAGGCTGTGGCATAAGTGGCAAGGCGGGTTATCTGCCCCAGACCTCCCTTCTGCGTCTCCTGAATGTAATGGATGATGGCGCCAGCGGCACTTATTGCCAGGGGGAGATGGGCACAGCCATAGCCCTCAAGAGTCGTCACCGTAAAATGGTCGAGCAAAGTCTGCCGCGCTACCTCTGGTTCAAACCAGTAATCATCAAGTCGGGTTACCGGCACAGTCATGCCCAGACGGGATAGGTCAGCGCTTTTGGCAGCGATAATCTCCGATGGTTTCAGTCGTTCCAGTTCAGTAACCAGTCGCGCTGATGGCAATTCGGTGGTGGCAAATTCGCTGGTGGTGATGTCAACATAGGCCAGCCCCACCGCCCCTTCACCCAGCACCAGGCTAGAGAGGTAATTGTTCTTCCTGCTGTCGAGGAGACTGGGCTCAACCACAGTGCCCGGGGTGACCAGTCGGACAACTTCCCGCTCGACTAACCCTCTGGTCTCGCCCGGCTTGGTTACCTGCTCACAGATAGCTACTTTATACCCGCGATTGATTAGCTTCGCCAGGTAATTATCCAGAGCGTGGTAAGGGATGCCCGCCAGGGGTACCTTATTCCCCTTGCCCATTTCCCTCGAGGTCAGCACAATCTCCAGCTCCCGCGAGGCGATTCTGGCATCCTCGTCAAAGGTCTCGTAGAAATCTCCCAAGCGGAAGAGAACAATGGCATGAGGATATTTACGCTTGATCCTGAGGTATTGCTGCCGGATGGGGGTGGCATCCTGTCTCATCTTAAATCTATTCTACTAGAATTTTCGACGAAAAGAAAAGGAAGCGGTTAGTAACCGGCTTCCCTCCTTATATTATAAAAAGCAGGCAGCTAGAAGAACGGCAATTTATTTTTCAGTCTCAACCTCTACCGCGACTTTTTCAGTGTCTTTACCTGTTTCTGAAGACTTAAGCATTGGTATGCGGCTTGCCGCCACGCCCAGCCCTATAGTGCCGATGACTGTGTTGAAAACCCTTTCCACCCCCGGCATGGGCTGTAGCCAGGTTAACACCAGGATAAGCGTGCCCGAAATACCAAATAATATCATCAATAATATGCTCAGTGATTTATCTCCCGCCATTTTCAGCCTCCTGCTTCACTTGCCCTTACTATGTATAACGATAAATGGATAATTTGGTTAGGGCTATTTTTTATTAAATTTGTTTG
>CAZUSN010000155.1:0-3292 GCA_964623035.1 uncultured Dehalococcoidaceae bacterium
GCATTATGGTCACCGGGCCATCGTTGTGGATTTCCACCTGCATATATGCTTGAAAGCGTCCCGTCGCCACCTTTAAGCCAGTCACCCGAGCCTGCTCCACAAAATAATTGAATAACTCTTCCGCTTGAGCCGGCGCGGCTGCCTCAGTGAAACTGGGACGGCGTCCCTTACGGGTATCAGCCAGGAGAGTAAACTGGCTCACCAGCAACAGTTCAGCTTTGACATCAAGCGCCGAGAGGTTAAATTTCCCTTCTTTATCCGCAAAAATGCGCAGATTGACAATTTTCTGCGCCAAATATTGCGCATCCTTTTCCGTATCACCACTGGCGATACCAAGAAAAACCACCAGCCCCTGCCCTATCCTGCCTACCTCCTCATCAGCAACGGTGACTGAGGCTCGGGTGACCCGCTGCAGCAGTGCTTTCATGAGGCCGCTTCCTTTTCCTTTTTACCCTTGCTGACCAACTCCTCCTTACCCTTCTCAGATTCCTTACTCTCCTCAGGATTTTTGCCCTTTCGGTTATCAGTAATATAGAAACCGCTGCCTTTAAAAACGACCGGGATAGAGTGAATGACACGCCGAGCTTTACCCTGACATTCCGGGCACATGGCTACTGGCTCTTCATCAAAACTCTGTTTTCTTTCAAAACGAAAGCGACAGACACCACACTCATATTCGTAAGTAGGCACCGCTTTACCTCACACCGATTTTTCCAAATATTTTACCCTATTAGCAAAGCTTCAGGCAAATTAAACTATTTCATTTTCCCAAAGTGAGATTGCTTAGCAACCCATCCCCCTGACCCCCTTCCCTTATGAAGGGAAGGGGGAGTGTAAGTAAGAGAGAGGCTTCGCCCCTCTCTAAAATTTCTTTCCCCATTTTTCTCAATGTGCGCTAGACATATTAAAGAAAAAGGGGTAAAATAAAATAAATGAATGCGTAATTGGAAGCAAATGAGATGTACTTAGCTGTAGCTTGCTGGTTATTAGAAAAAAGAAGCACTGAGCCTGATTAAGCCAGTGCTTCTTAGTTAAGGAGGCAGAATGATGCAGTCCAGCCTGATTGGCAAGATCGAAAAAGCCAAGCGCTACGCCCAAGAGACAGACCGAGTTAGTTTCTCCGAATTCGCCGTGAAATTCCGTGGTGAGAATGATACCTACAATGCTGGCTACAAAGATGGCAAGTGGCATTGTTCCTGCCATTTCTTCTCCAGCTGGGGAATCTGCAGCCATACCATGGCATTGCAACAAATCCTGGGCAATATGCTGCCTCCAGAGGCCCAAACGACGCAATACGACATCACCCGATGATAGCTGCTAGCTGCCCTGACTGTTATTCGGACTATCGCTGTCCAGCTTCAGGGAGGATGAGGTGAACTTCACCCAAAAGCTGACCCAAGCCATGCAAAAAAACAATACCTTACTCTGCGTTGGGCTTGACCCTGACCCGGAGCGCCTGCCTGCCAGAGTAAGTGTCCTCGAATTTAATCGGAAAATCGTTGAGGCTACCGCTGACCTTGTTTGCGCCTATAAACTCAACTTTGCCTTCTACGAAGTCCTCGGAAATGAAGGGCTTGCTGTCCTGAAAGACACGGTTAGCTGCATACCAGACGAGATACCGGTAATCGGCGACGCCAAGCGGGGTGATATCGGCAATACGGCTAAAGCCTACGCCAAAGCTATTTTCACTAACTTCAATTTTGATGCCACGACTGTGAACCCTTATCTTGGCTTCGATTCAATCGAACCGTTTATCCAGTACCATGACCGTGGGATTTTTGTTCTGTGCCGGACTTCAAATGCTGGTGCCGTTGATTTCCAAGCTCTCTGCGCCAAAGTAGAGGGCAAAGACCTTCCTCTATTTGAGATAGTCGCCCGCAAAGCAAGCCAGTGGAATGTGCATGGCAACATTGGACTGGTTGTCGGCGCTACCTACCCTGAGGAACTAAAGACCATCCGCCACAACCATCCCGGTATGCTCCTTCTGATACCGGGTATCGGTGCCCAGGGTGGCGACGTAGAATCGACTGTCCGTTATGGGGTTGACCGTAAAGGAGAGAAAGCCATTATCAACTCCTCACGGCAGATTATCTACGCTTCACAGGGAAAAGATTTTGCTCAAGCCGCCCGCCGTACTGCCGCCGACCTGAGGGACCAAATCAACCGCTTCCGCAGCCATCTCCAATGAAATTTGTTAGAGCTATACTCTAGGATAGAAAAAATATGGTGATGGAAATTAAATTAGGCGACGTCGTCCGCCTGAGGAAGAAGCACCCCTGCGGGAGCTACGAATGGCAAGTCGTCAGGCTGGGAGCAGACATTGGGATGAAATGCCTGAAATGCCAGCACCGTGTCCTTCTGGAGAGGAGCGTCTTTGAACGCAGGATTAAAACCTTTATCTCCAGAGGAGAATAAGAAAAGGGGGGAGCAAAGCTAGGAACCGATGCCCAATAAAATGACTATAGTGGTCTTTGAATTCTATTTATGACAGTGGATTTACATATAAGAATCTTTGTTTCGCCTCTTCATCAAACTTTTCTATCCAGCTCACATCAGTAACCTCACCGATGACTGTCACCAGCCTTGCCAGAATGGGATTCTCACCTTCGATTAAATCACCACCATAAATCTTTCCATCGGCGCCAAGAAATGAACCATGGATATGAGAGGTCATTTCACCTTTATCTGTTTCAAATATAACTCCGACAAGGCTTAAAACTTGTAACGGGCCGGGAACGACCAGAGTTTTCGTAGTGGCCTCAGTTTTATCCTTTGGAACAGGTCCCGGCACAAGGACAGACAATTTGCGCAAACTGCCCACAGTGGTCAAAATAGCCCCGTAACGAATCCCGTTATCGGTACAGAGCTTCATAATACCCCCTAATAAGTCCGTGTTGGTGGGCAACTGTCGGGTGACTATTTTCCCTAATTTCCCGTAAACACCCTTTGCGCTGGATTTTGCCATATCTTTCATCCTCCTTTTTTGATTATCCTTCTTTAAAACGGGTTAACCAGGTCAATTTTACTTGGTCGGCTTAGAGAATATCAACCTGTGCTTTCCCCTTTCTGCATACAGGTATAAATCATACCATTTGCTGTCATTTTTAGCTAATAAATCTAATTGAGATTATTTAGCAACCTATCCCCCTTGCCCCCTTCCCTTATGAAGGGAAGGGGGGAGTAAAAGTAAGAGAGGGGCTTTGCCCCTCTCAAAAACCTCTTCCCTCTCCCCTCGCCAAGGGGAGAGGGATAAAGGGTGAGGGGTTAGTAAACGACCTCTCTAATGGTATGC
>CAZUSN010000156.1:0-3260 GCA_964623035.1 uncultured Dehalococcoidaceae bacterium
TGTTTCTGTGGCACTTTCCGTAGGGTCACCCCTCCTGGGTATTACCCAGCACCCTGCCCGGTGGAGCTCGGACTTTCCTCCCTGATATTTCAGGGCGGCCACCCGGTTTACTTGACCCATTTATAGTCTAGTATCACGAACGTCATTAGTCAACCGGCAAACCTAACGCCAGATTTGTCAGCTTGTCAGCTTCAGCGTTTTGCCAGCGTGGGATATGAGTGATGTTAAAACCTTCTAGTGAGCTTTGCAGTTGCTTCACCTTTTGATATAAAGGTTTAAGTTCCGCCTTCTTAACCCGATACCCGCCACTTAATTGCTTTACCACCAGCTCCGAATCTGAATATAAATTGACGTGCGTGGCACTCAGCTTGATTGCTTTTTCCAGAGCAGCAATGACCGCCCTGTATTCTGCCTGATTATTGGTCGAGCGCCCAATAGACTGAGAAATGGTAGCAATGACTTTTCCCTGCTCGTCTTTGATGACAGCGCCTATCGCCGCCGGTCCGGGGTTAGGCTCAGCAGCACCGTCAGTGAATACTATCACTTTCTTTGTTTTCATCGGCTCCTCAGGGTAGGAATAAGATGCGCCCGCAGCTACTGCATTGCACCAGGTTACCACTTCTTGCCTGCTGCAACTCACTGAAAGGCAATGAGATGCGGCAGCTTCGGCATATCCCCTGCTCCACCTTAGCCACTGCCTGCTTCTTCTGCTTCCTGAGCTTATCATAAAGCGCCACTGCCTGAGGGTCAATCTCGGCTGAGAGCAGTTGCCGCTTTTGTCCAAGTTCAGATAGCTTATTTTTTAGTGTGTCAATTTCATGAGATAGCTGCTCTTGCTGACGATGCCACTCCGCCTCCAGCCGGTTAAATTCATTACTTGCCGAAGCTACTTCAGCCTCAGCCAGCTCAACCTGGTCCATTATTGCCAACGCTTTGTTCTCCAGTTGGTCACGCTTGGCTTTCAGTATCTCAACCTCGTGCTGGAGATTGGTCAACTCTTTGGGGTTTCTTATCCGACCACTGTAAAGCTGCTCTTCAGCCACAGAGATTTTGTTCACCAGGTCATCTAACTCCCATTCCGCAGAATGTTGCTGGTGCTTTAGTTCATCTAAACGGTGCTTCTCTGCGGTTAGCCTGCTTTGAGCTTCAATTAAGACCCGGTTTTCCCCGAGCTGGCTGTTCAAGCGACGCAATTCCTGCTCAGCAGCTTCAACCTCAAGGTCAACTTCCTGTAACTGATAAAGTTGCTTCGCCACATTCATATTTCAGCCTATTCTACAATAGCCAAAAATTTATGACAAAATCAGATAGCCCTTTATAGAACATATGTGCTATTATCTATCTGTACCGCTAAAACCTGGGGGTAAAGATGAGGCTTTTAAAATTAGCCGTGGAAAAACAGCGGTGGGATTTGGCCGCCCATACCATTGTCTTGGCTGCCGCCAGGACTTTGAACAAAGGAGATAGACCACATGCCAGCCAAATCAGGCAGAAAAACCGGTGCTCTAAAGAGCAAGCAAAACGCTAAGAAAAGCGGTTTCTACGAAAAAGTTCTCGATGAAGCTGAGCAGCTCGACTTTGAACTGGCTTCCGGCGTTAATGGCATTGATGATGAGATTGCACTGCTCAGAGTTAAGATAAAAGCTATCCTAGGTGATGACCCGAAGAACATAAAGCTCATCGTGGAGGCAACCAACGCCCTGGAAAGACTTATCCGGACGAAATACAAAATCAGCAAAGAACAGCGCAAGGGATTGAAGGAGGCAATCGTTAATGTCCTCAGAGATGTCGCCCTCCCCCTCGGAATCAGCATCGCCACCAGCACCAACAAATGATTCAAATGAGAGTGGACTTGCTTCACGCCGATTACGTCCCTATCAGCGGGAAGTGGCGCTGGCAATACTCGATAGTGTTTTCGGCAAGAAGGGGCTCACCTTCTCCGTGGAGACGAGCGCACTGTAACTACCTAGATGTGGTCATACGGACTCTCGTAAACGGCAACGATTCTAGGACTGAGGCGGTATTAGTCAAGTAAAAAAGGAAAAGAAGACAGGCAAGCTTGCTCACTATAGCTACCATTGAGCATCTAAGAGGTTTCTAATAAAGAGCTTAAGGAGTATGGCAGAAGCCGCGCAAGAGGGAAGATAAATAGTGACTGAGCTTTTGAGACCAAACAGAGGTGGATTTCTCCGACCTTTTGGCTGCGGCTGGTTCATCAGGGAGTTCCTTCTAGGACACGGTCCAAATGGCTCACCCAGGATTGCCCCTGACCGAGGGGCAGCTATAGAGGACATGAGATATGCCTACAAAAATGCTCTCTTAAGAGCGTACGCTGAGGAGATGGTAGCCATAGCTATGGAGAAAGGCATTGAACTTTCAGTTGAGGAAGCGTTGCAGAGAATACCGCACAGACTTACTAAAGTGCGGTCACATTCTTTCTACAGATATTTCCACCATCTTAAGATGCTTGGCTGGGTGGAAGCAACTGGTGAGGAAGAAAAATCAGGCATGGGTGGCACGCCGGGAGCTCTTATTCAAAAAACTGATAAGGGTACATTAGTCGAGGTACCGCAACCGAGGCGATTTTACCGCTTAACAGATAAGGGCAAAACTGCCTCCAGCATGGAGTGGCAGGACCCTCTAAAGGCTCTTTATGGCTACCCTACGGAAATTCGCAGTCCTAAGCCTGCAAGATACCGGCGTCCAGGAAGTTTACCTCGCTCCAAAAGGAAAACCTAGCTCCTTTGAAGCTGGGGCAAAGAGTAGAGCTCCTGAGAATAGGGGCTCTATTCTTTTTACTTGAGTGTTGCCCCGAAAAAATAGACAAATGGAAGGTATTAGTTCCACATATTTAACTAAAGCTCCTTTTGTTCAATACTGAAGCCAGAGATACAAAAGCACTTTAACAATTGAATACTGTCAAAGCCAAACCTGAACGCTTGCCCTGAAAGGGGGTAAGCGATGGTAACGGCGGTAGTATCATCACCAACACCGCAAGGGCATTGTAGCCTATGCGGTAAGGTCTGGACACTGGAAACAAGGCAGGGCGTTTGCCAGTGGTGCGGTAAACTTGCGGTCTGCCAGTCATCACGGACAAAGCCCCGCCATATCAAGTCTAGCCGAAGCCGAAGGCAAAGGCAAGTCCGGTCAAACGGTAACGGCTACGACCAGCTAGAGGGCGACTGGCTACTATATTATAAGGTAACCAGCTACTTTGTCAGACACATTCGCCTTGACGATAGGGAAGATTGGCTACACGA
>CAZUSN010000157.1:0-3241 GCA_964623035.1 uncultured Dehalococcoidaceae bacterium
AGTGCCTGAACAAAGCCAAAAACATCTACCAGAGAGGCAAGAACTGCGGAACCCACCACCGCTCTCTCCAACCAGTCGAAAATAGGATAAGCCGAAAGCACCAGAGCGAATAGCACCATGCCGATGCTGGCATTGACCATGTTGAGAGCACCGCCAAACAGTCGAAAGAGCAAACCCTTTCGCCAGATGCTCTGGAAAATCTTTCTCGGTAAAAGCGCAATCAAATGCAATATGACGCTGATTATGGCTAACGTGATAAAGAAACCGATAAAATTTTCCCAATCCTTTCCGGGAAGAAAGGAAAGAATGTTTGCCAGCAGATGGTAGGATAATCCAGTCAGAGGAATCGCAATGATAAGCACTGCCAGGTTGAAGAATTGCTTCACTGCCCCTTCTTTTAACCCGCCCAGAAGGCTGAGGAAAAGTACCAGGACAGCGATAATATTAACCCATATCATATTGCCACCTCAAAATATCTGCCCCCTGTTTGACCAGGAATTTACACCGGTTAGTCCTGATGGCTTTCGTGTTCATCCTTTTGCGGCGTGGGGACTAAAGAGCAGAACAAGTCGTTCTTGCCGCATTCCTGGCATTCCATCTGGAGCGCACTGTGCGCAATGTCAAATTCCCGGCGGAGTACCTCTTCAACCTCCTGGCGGATTTCTGACGCCTGACTCATCATCTGGTCAGCGATGAGCACATGGCAGCTCATGGCATGCAATTCTGGAGAAATGCTCCAGACATGGACATCGTGAACGTTCTTTACGCCGCGAATTTTTCTTAAGGCATCCACCATTCTGCTTACATCCACCTGATATGGTGCTGCCTCCAATAGAACCTTCAAACCTTCTTTCAGTATGCTCCAGGCAGCCAGAATAATAATAAGACCAATGAGCACGCTGATAAACGGGTCCACCACAAACCATCCGGTGAGCATGATGATAGCTGCCCCGATAATGACTCCTATTGAGGCCAGGGCATCCCCAAGCACGTGCCAGAAGGCACTGCGCACATTGAGGTTACGCTGCCGCTCCTCACGTAGCCAGAACGCAATAAAGATATTAACACCAAGGCCAACCAGAGCCGCCGCCAGCATGAGCGAACTATTTACTTCCGGCGGCTGCTGCCAACGGCGATAGGCTTCATAAAAGATAACCCCGACAATGGCAAAGATGGCGATGGCATTAACCAGAGCGATAATCACCCCAACACGATGATAGCCAAAGGTCATATGGCGACTGGCCGGGCGCTCTGCCTGCCTCACCCCATACCAGCTCAGGGCAAGCGCAATAATATCAGCAAAGACATGACCAGCATCGCTAAGCAAAGCTAGGCTATTGGAAAGAAACCCGCCGATTACCTCTACGACCAAGATAAAGCCGGTAAGCAAAATGCCAAATTTAAGCTTACTGCCCACTTGCCGCGGGTGCTGATGAGCTTGTCCTGCCAACTACCTTTCTCCTCTTTATTTATTTTTCCCCGCTATCTCCCGGAGAGCCGAGGCATAGACGTCAAAGGCGCGCGCATCAAAGAGAACAAAGACCACCTCTTTTATAGAGGTAACTCGCCCCTTAAGAAAGGAGATAACCGTTTTCAGGGCTACCTTTGAAGCCTGCTCAATGGGGTAACCATAAGCACCGGTACTTATTGAGGGAAAGGAAACACTGGTCAATTGATTCTCCGCAGCTAGCTTCAGACTTTCCCGATAGGCGCTCTCCAGTAATTCAGCCTCACCTCTGTCGCCACCGTGCCATATAGGACCAACCGTATGGATAACGTGTTTGGCTTTAAGATTCCCACCGGTAGTTATCACTGCCTTGCCGGTGGGCAAACGACCCTGCCGGGCAACGATTTGCTTGCATTCTTCTAGGATGGCAGGGCCGCCGGCCCGGTGAATAGCCCCGTCCACACCGCCACCACCCATCAAACTGGGATTAGCGGCGTTGACGATGGCATCCGTGCCCTGTTGCGTAATGTCACCCTGAATAATGGAGAGCTTCGCTTTATCAACCATTATCTGCACCTGATTACTTCCCATGTGCCACACCTCCCGCACTTATCTATGAGTTTTCAGGTAATCTATCGCCCACTGAACCGCTTCTTCACCTTTCAAATCAAGCTCATAGTCTGGCGTTATGCCTTCACCTTCAATGGGACGCCCGTTGGGCGTGAGCCAGCGGGCGGTGGTAAGATATAGCGCTGAGCCATCTTTAAGCTGGCGAATGATATTGACACTGCCTTTACCAAAGGTTTGACTGCCCGCAATGGCAGCACGACCGTGGTCTTGCAGAGCACCAGCCAATACCTCACTGCCACTGGCACTGGAACCATCCACCAAGACAACCATAGGCAGTTCGGTGGTTATCTCACTCAGTTCGACCTCAAGGGCATTGCGCCTTCCTTGATTATCCACCACATTGACCACTACCCCACCCGATAAAAAGTGCGAAGCAACAGCAACCACCACATCAAGCACACCCCCCGGGTTACCACGCAGGTCTAGAATGATGCCTTTTGCTCCCTGTTCAGTTAGGTTCTCCAGCACTGGTGTCAATTCCTCATCGGTGCGTCCCGAGAAGTAAGTAATATTAATATAAGCGATATCCTCCCTCATCTCAAAGCGAACACTGACTAATTCAATTTTGGCTCTGACTACCTCAATCTCCACAGGCTCAGCCTCATCTTGATGTCGGATGAGGAGTCTAACAGGCGTCCCCTTGGGACCGCGGATACTGAGCACCGCCTCAACCAGGCTCAACTCTGCGGTTGGCTTACCATCTATTTCCAGGATAACATCCCCGGCTCTGATGCCTGCCTTGTCGGCTGGTGAATCAGCAATGGGAGCGATAACCGTCAGCTGTTCATCTCGAATTGCCACCTGAGCGCCGATACCTTCAATTTCACCCTCAAGGCTGCTTAAGCCCAGTTGATGGGTCTCTGCATCGAGATAGGCACTATAGGGGTCATCCAGAATCTCAAGCATGCCTTCTATCGCACCCTGCTTCAAAGCGCCAGAATCAAGTTTATCTCTATCAACATAATCCTTGAAGATGGTATTCCAGGCCTGATTCACAACCTCGAGATTCCCACCAGAGCCTAAGTGAGTGCGCCCTACGTTATAGCCGATGCCAAAAGACAGAGCGGTAACAGTGATAAAGACGACACCTATCAGGATGAATCTCATTGTTCTTGACATCGGGCTCACTCTTTCTTCACCAGTTGCCTTAAACGAAAAATTTTG
>CAZUSN010000158.1:0-3237 GCA_964623035.1 uncultured Dehalococcoidaceae bacterium
CAGGATGAAGGGGATGTCCTGAGCCAGGACAATCTGGGTCAAGGAGAGCGAGCCAGCGATGAGCACCACGCCCACAATCGCCAGGACCAGAGGGATTTCATAGCTCACCACAGCAGCGACGTTACGCATGGCGCCGAGCAATGAATACTTGTTGCTTGAGCCCCACCCGGCCATAAAGATACCGATAGTGGTGACCGAGCTAATCGCCACCACATATAGGATGCCGATATTCAGGTCAACCAGAAGGGCTCCATTCTGGAATGGTATCACGGCAAAAATCATCAATGCCGGAGCGAAAGCGACCACCGGTGCCAGCCAGTGAACTAGCTTGTCGGCAGCCACAGGCACAATGTTTTCCTTGAGCAAGACCTTGATAGCGTCGGCAACCGGCTGAAGCAAGCCAAAGGGTCCGGTTCGATTGGGGCCAAGGCGCGACTGCATTCGCCCCACGCCTCTCCGTTCAATGTAGATAGCACCCATCACCATGGTAAGCACAAAGCCGATGATAACCACGCTAAAAAAGAGCCAGTGCCCCCAGAAGCCTCCCGGCCAGTCCGGAGGTACCGCCTGCAAATGAACCTGGCTCTTGATGCTGAAATCAATTATAGCCATTAACGGTCAATCTCACCCACGGTAATATCAATACTGCCAAAGATGATGATTAAATCAGCTACCTTCCAGCCGCGCACCATATCGCGAAGTGCCGTCAAATTTATCAGGCTGGGTGGGCGAATATGGCAGCGGTAAGGAGCAATGGAATTATCTGAGACCAGATAGAAGCCGAGCTCTCCTTTGGGTGCCTCAATGCGAGCATAGGCTTCCCCAACTGGTGGCCGAATCAACTGAGGTACCTCAGCTTTTACCAGCCCGACTGGTATTTGCTCCATAGCTTGCTTGATGATACGCACGCTCTGCCTCATCTCTTCAATTCTCTGTCGGTAGCGGTCATAGCAATCGCCAACCGTTCCTGTTGGAATATCAAATTCAAAGCGATTATAGACGGAGTACGGGTCTGCCTTGCGGATATCCCACTTCACGCCGCTGGCACGAAGTACCGGGCCACTGGCGGAGGAATTGACCGCCTGTTCTCTGGTTAAAATGCCCACTCCTTTGGCGCGTGCCAGCAATATCTCGTTCTGCCTCAAAAGCTGGTCATATTCATCGATGAAGCGGGGCATCTGTTTCACGAACTTGCGCAAAGCCGGCCAGAATTCCTCTGGTACATCCTGGCTGACGCCGCCAATCCGCATGTAGTTATAGGTAAGACGCTGGCCGCTGACCATCTCAAAAAGGTCGATAATCTTCTCTCTTTCGCGGAACATGTAGAGGAAGGGAGTGAAGAAAGCGCCACACTCGTTCAGAAAAGCACCAACGGCAATAAGGAAGGCGGCGATGCGCTGCAGCTCAGCCATAATTACCCTTAAGTACTCCGCACGTTCCGGCACCTTTATCCCCGCCAGTTTCTCCACGGCGAGGCAATAGGCGAAGTTATTGTTCATTGAGGAGATATAGTCCAGACGGTCGGTCAGAGGAATAATCCCGGAATAGGTGCGCTGTTCCGCCAGTTTCTCAATGCCACGATGGAGATAACCAAAAACTGGCTCAATATCAATAACCACCTCTCCGTCCAGAGTTGCCCTCATCCGGAACACCCCATGGGTACTGGGATGTACCGGACCAAAGTTAAGCACAAAAGGTTCGGTTCTTATTGCCATTACCTGAATTCCTTCCGTAGCGGGTGTCCTTCAAAACTTTCCCAGAGGAAGATGCGTTTCATATTGGGGTGACCTTCAAAGCTAATTCCCATCAGGTCATAGATTTCTCTTTCCTGGAAATCAGCACCCTGCCACAAACTGACCACCGAAGGCAAAACCGGATTCCGGCGGTCATAACACCTGGTCTTGATTACCAGGCTGTGATTATGCTCCAGTGAGCTTAACATGTAGACAATTTCGAAATGGTCGTAATAATCAACCGCGGTGATATAGTTGAGGTAATCGAAATCAAGACCAGAGGCATCTTTAAGAAAAGTGGCTACCTTCAGCAAAGCCTCGTTCTTTACCACCAGATAACCTGGGGTGGCTTCAACGATGCTCTCAGGGATTTTCTCCGCTATTTTACTGGCGATATCTTTACCAGAAAGGGCTAGCATCATCTATTGATTAACTTCCCTAGGTCTACATTTCTTATTCTGGCAATCTTCTTTTGCAGCATCTGTATGCCGTAGATGAGGGCTTCGGGGCGAGGTGGACATCCGGGGACATAAACATCAACCGGGATGATACGGTTATAGCCTGGCACCACAGCATAAGATGCCGAGGCGAAGATGCCACCGCTGATGGCACAGGCTCCCATGGCGATTACCCATTTGGGCTCTGCCATCTGATTATAGATGCGCCGGACATTGGGAGCCATCTTCCAGGTCAGAGTGCCGGCAGTAATCATCAGGTCTGCCTGGCGGGGTGAGGCACGCAGGATTTCCATGCCAAAGCGAGCCAGGTCGAAACGTGGTCCATTAGCGGCGATGAGCTCGAAGGCACAGCAGGCAGGAAAACAGATAGCAGGCCAGAGTGAAGAGCGCCGACCCCAGTTAATCACCGCATCCACGGTAGTCAGGAAAATATTTTGCTCCAGTTCTTGTTCCAGCCATTCATCCGGGTCGGGGATTATCTCTTGACTGCTTGCTTTCAGTTCCTCAATAATCCGACCCTCTTCACGGTCAAGTTCCTTATCGGAATAGATGTATTTTCTGGCACCACCTACTTCCATTCCAGAACCCTCTTTCTCCAGGCATACAGGTAGCCAACGAAAATAATGGCAATTAAGATTAGTATGACAATGAAGCTAAAACTGCCCAATTTCCTGAGATTCACTGCCCATGGATATAAAAAAACAAACAGGACATCAAGGGCCAGAAAGACCAGAGCATAGAAATAATAGTGGAAGTTGAATTGAACCCAGGTCTTGCCGATGGTTTCCATGCCACACTCAAAGATGGAGTTTTTAATGGGGTTAGGGTTATTGGGGACAATTTTGAGAAATCTGAGGACGATGGGGATGATAACCATGAGAAGGGTGAAAAGAACGGCAACGATGAGAAATAATCCGATGTATCCGTAATTTACCAGCAACTGTTGCCTCGCTATTTTAAAGTAGCCGTGCTAGTATAGCACACCTGTTTTTGTAAAGGCAAGAGGCAAGGGGGAGGGTAAGTAAGAGAGGGGCTTGCCCCTCTCT
>CAZUSN010000159.1:0-3054 GCA_964623035.1 uncultured Dehalococcoidaceae bacterium
AGAGTACCCCGGAGGGCGCCCGCGATTATCTGGTGCCCAGCCGCATTCATGCCGGTAAGTTCTATGCGCTCCCTCAGTCCCCGCAGCAGCTCAAGCAGCTACTGATGGTTGCCGGGATGGAGAAATATTATCAAATCGCCCGGTGTTTTCGCGACGAAGACACGCGTGCTGACCGCCAACCCGAGTTTACCCAGCTTGACCTTGAGATGAGCTTTATCGATGAGGAGGACATCCTCAACATGTTTGAGGAACTCTTCCTTGCCTTGGTGCCGGCGATTAAACCGGAAATGCACTTGCTCAAACCGTTTCCTCGCCTCAGCTATGCTGAAGTTATGGACCGTTTTGGTAGCGATAAGCCTGACTTGCGGTTTGGCCTCGAGATTAAAGACCTATCCGATATTGTTGCTCAATCTAACTTTTCGATTTTCACTTCCGCAATCGCCGGTGGGGGCAAAGTAAAGGGCATCGGTGTGCCCGGTGGCGCCGCCTATACCCGTCGTCAGCTTGAGGAGCTGAGCCGTCTAGCACAAAGTTTTGGAGCTAAAGGATTGGTAACCATAACCTTAGGCGAATCTGCCGGAGGGAGTTTAAAGGACTTAACTCTGGACAAGGTACGTTCCGCCGCGGCTAAATTTCTAACCCTGGACGAGGTTAAAGCAATGGCAAAACGCCTGGGGGCAAGTTTGGGAGACCTTCTCCTCGTTATCGCTGGCGAAGCCAAGACAGTCAATACCGCTCTTGGAGAACTGCGCCGTGAGTTAGGCTATCGGCTCAAGCTGGCTGACCCAAAGGTTCTTGCCTTTGCCTATGTCAAAAACTTCCCCTTACTCCGGAAGAATGAAGAAACCGGGCGGTGGGATTCAGAGCATCATCCCTTCACCAGACCCTGGGATGAAGACATACCGCTAATTGATACTCATCCGGAAAAAGTGCGGGGCAGGCACTATGATTTAGTGTGCAACGGCTATGAAGTAGGTGGCGGTAGCCTCAGGATTCATACTGCGGAGCTACAACGGAAGATATTTCGGTTGTTGGGTTACCGTGATGAGGAAATTGATGAGCGCTTTGGTCATATGCTGGAGGCCTTTGAGTATGGTGCGCCACCTCATGGTGGCATCGCTCTCGGCATTGACCGCATTGTCATGCTCCTGGCTGGAGGGGAGACTATCAGGGAGGTAATTGCTTTCCCCAAGACGCAGAGTGCGGTGGATTTAACCTTTAATGCCCCTTCCTCAGTCTCCGAAGAGCAGCTGGCTGAATTACATATCCGTCTGCGCGAAGAATAATTTATGGTTGACGTCAAGGAAGTAGCCGAAAAGATATATCTGATTGACAATGAGTTGTATTCTATCCCCAAGTGGGGAAGCGTTTATTTAATAAATGAAGATAGGAAAGCACTGATTGATACCGGGCCGACCACTTCAGCGAATGCCGTTCGAGCTGGAATCGGAAAAGCTGGAGTCAGACCTGAAGATATCGACTATTTAATCGTTACTCACCTTCACATAGACCATGCCGGTGGTGCTGGAGTTCTGAGCCGAAATATGCCCCATGCCCAAGTGGTAGTCCACCAAAAAGGGGCAAAACACTTGGCAAATCCGGCTAGGCTGGTCAGCAGTGTGAGGGCAACTATGGGCGAAGAAACGATGCGACGAAGTGGTGAAGTTGTTCCTGTTGAGGTGAAACGTCTAAAGCCGGTACGTGAGGGTGATGTGCTCAGGCTGGGCGATAAACAGGTTTTGCGATTCATTGAAGCCCCGGGGCATGCCCCGCACGAGCTTTGTATCCATGAGAGCAGGAATAATGGCTTGTTCAGCGGGGACGCGATTGGTATCTCGGTTGCGGAAAATGAAGTTTTAATTCCAGTTACGCCACCGCCCAGCTTCGATTTAGAGGTATACCAGCAAACACTGGGAAGATTAATGACATTGAAAGCAACCGCGCTTTATTTCGCTCACTTTGGGGTTAGCCATAAAGTTGAAGAAAATATAAAGCTAGCTAGGGATAAGCTTCAGGCTTGGGCTAATATCGTAGCTGAAGCTTTGCCCGCGGGTGGATTTGACAGCGCGGCGAAAAAATTGAAAACTCAATTATATCTGGAGTTAGAGCCAGTACGGGAAATGACATCTCTTTATAAATACCTGACCGAGGGCATGGTGGCATTGAATGTTGCTGGTTATATAAAATATTATCAGAATAAGAGCGGAGCCAATTGAGCAGGCGGTGAATAGTGAAGGTAACCAGAGACAAGACAGAAAATAGTCAGGCATTTTTGACCATTGAACTGGAGCCGGCTGAGGTGGAAGAATCCTTAAAAGGGTCTTATCATCGTTTGGTGAAAAAGGCGAATATTCCCGGCTTTCGCAAGGGGAAAGCACCCCGGGCGGTGCTGGAACGCTACCTGGGTAAGGAAAGTTTTCTTGAGGATGCCCTCAAGTATCTGGTGCCGGAAGCCTATGAGAAAGCGCTCAAAGAGCAGCAAATTGAGGCATTCGCCCAACCACAGATTGAAATCGTCCAGACTGACCCGGTGATATTTAAGGCAACGGTGCCCTTACCGCCGACAGTCGAACTTGGCGATTATCAGAGCATTCGCCTTGCCCCAGACCCGGTGGCGGTAACTGAAGACAGGGTGGATGCCGTCATTGAGCAGTTGCGTCATCAGAATGCTAACTGGGAGTCCGTAGCACGGGCGGTGGAGTTTGGCGATTTGGTCGCTTTGGATATTGAAAGCCATATTGACGGCGAACCTTTTTTCAACCAGCATGCGGCTCAGTATCAGGTTATTCGTGATTCGCCTTTCCCGGCACCGGGCTTCAGCCAGCAGCTAACCGGGATGAAAAAGGGCGAAAAAAAGGAGTTTAAGCTTCAGTTACCTTCCGATTATCCTCGCCGCGAGCTAGCGGGAAAGGAGCCTTTGTTTAAGGTGAGGATTATTGAGATAAAGCAGGAGGTTCTGCCGGAACTGAATGATGAATTTGCCAAGCAGCTTGGACCAAAGCTGGAGACAGTGGCAGCACTCAGAGAGGAGGTCACCCAAAACCTGAAGTTGAG
>CAZUSN010000160.1:0-3023 GCA_964623035.1 uncultured Dehalococcoidaceae bacterium
CTGCGAGCGACTAGCTTACAGCTAGTTTATGCCACCTTCCGGTGACACACTTAACGCAGGACTTACCCGCTACTTATAAACTTAGCACATTGATAACAATTTGTCAATATATTGATGACATGATGACAATAAAAAGGAGGCTCTTTCATGCCGCAGGCTAAAATAGGGGTTATTGGGGGGAGCGGGCTTTATCAGATGGAGGGTGTAGAGGCGGTTGAGGAAGTTGACATAAAGACACCATTCGGCAAGCCGAGTGATACCATAGTTGTCGGTAAGCTGGAGGGGGTGAGGGTCGCCTTTTTGCCCCGGCACGGGCGGGGGCACCGCATCCTGCCCACTGAAGTCCCAAATAGAGCTAACATCTATGCCCTGAAGTCGCTGGGGGTGGAGCGCATCATCGCCATCAACTCGGTGGGCAGCCTGAAGGAAAAATTTAAGCCCGGCGACCTGCTTATCCCTGACCAGTTGATTGACCGCACCCGCAACCGGGTTAACACCTTTTTTGGCGAAGGCATTGTTGCCCATATACCGTTTGGTGAGCCTTTCTGCCCGGTGCTGAGTCAGGTTATCTATCAGGCGGCGAAGGACGCTGGCGCTACAGTTCATCAAGGAGGTACCTGTGTGGTGATGGAGGGGCCAGCCTTCTCCACCAAGGCTGAGTCACTCCTCTACCGCTCCTGGGGGGCGGATGTTATTGGCATGACGGCGCTGCCTGAAGCCAAGCTGGCGCGGGAGGCGGAAATCTGTTACGCTATTATCGCCTGCATCACTGATTATGATTGCTGGCATAGAAGGCATGAGGCGGTCACCGCTGAGATTATCCTGAATCAACTGCGCCAGAACATTGATACTGCCAAAAGAATTATCAAGCTGGCGGTAAGTAGAATACCCGAAAAACGAGAGTGTCACTGTGCTAGGGCGCTAAAGACAGCGATTGTTACTGCTCCAGAACTAATGCCAGAGGAGCAGAAAAAGAAGCTCGATTTGTTAATCGGCAGATATTTGAGAAAGGGTTAACTTATGCCCGGTGTAGAATTGGGTTGCTTACCGACGATTATCGGCAGCATGCCCCAGACTGACCCAAAGCTGGCATGCTCGCAGATTGTCCGTTATCTTAAGGATATCCCCGCCTGGCCCCAGCTTCCCAAGCGGTCTTTCCTGGAAAATATGTATGTCCAGTACAGTCAGGGCTTCCCCGGGGTGGTGGTTGAGGAGAGCGAGAAAAAAATCTACGTTGACCGCTCACAGGATTTAGCCAAACCTCTGGAGCAGCTTTACGCTGCCTATCTGGAGAACGATTTCGCCAAATATCCCATCGGAGCCGAATATGCCGCTGGACTTCGCCAGTTTTTAGCTCTGGATAATCTTTCACCGACGGCGGTCAAAGGTCATGTCACTGGGCCGGTTACCTGGGGGCTGACCGTGACTGATGACATCGGCAAGGGTATTCTCTATGATGAACTTCTGGGCGATGCCGTGCCTAAATTACTTAAGTTAAAGGCAAGCTGGCAGGAGAAGGAGTTGAGCCAGCTCTCGAAAAAGACCATTATCTTTGTTGATGAGCCATATATGTCAGCTTTTGGCTCGGTGGGCATGATGCTTTCCCGGGATAAGGTCATCAGCCTGCTGGAGGAGGTTTTTGCTGGCATAGGTGGGCTTAAGGGAGTCCACTGCTGCGGCAATACCGACTGGTCAGTGCTGCTGGCTACCAGCGTTGATATTATCAGCTTTGATGCTTATAATTATGCTCAATCGCTCAGTCTCTATCCCGCCGAAGTAAAAAAGTTTCTGGACCGGGGCGGCACAATTGCCTGGGGAATTGTCCCCAACGAGGAAAAGGCAAGTGCCAGGGAATCCGTCGCCAGCCTCAAAGACCGTCTGGAGGAAGCAATGGCGCCTTTTACCCGATGTGATATTCGTTTCAAGCAACTGCTGGTGCAGGGGCTGCTTACCCCTAGTTGTGGCTTAGCATCTCTGGCGAGTGAGGAAACAGCTGCCCGTGCTTTAGAGCTACTGACTGAGCTATCCAGGCAGATAAGAAAACGTTACCTGTGATTAAAATGACAAAGCATATGGAATGTCAGCTTGAGGTCGAAAGCACTTACGACCGCTCCTTTGCTCATTTTGTTGAAGCCTTTCACGCCAAAAAGTGACAGAAAAATCGATTTAGGTTATATTACTGAGTATGAATAAGACCAAAAGGGTGGCTGTTCTAAAGCACCGGCGCAAGCGCCAGAGAATGAAGGAAAGAAGAAAGACAGAGCAGCAGGCTAAGAAATAGGCGCTTTTGTCGGTAAGATGAACAGCTGATGGCTCTCAATGAAGCGAGTTTATTTGCTCACCGGCAGACCAGGGACCGGGAAGACCAGCCTTATCAAGCAGGTGGCGGCTCAACTTAAAGGAAAGGCTGGCGGTTTCTATACCGAGGAGATACGGAGTCAGGGTATCAGGCTCGGTTTCAAGCTGGTTACTTTAGATGGTCAGGAAGCAATCCTGGCTCATGTCGATTTTCCCAGCCGTTACCGTGTTAGCAAGTATGGGGTTGATATTGATAGTCTGGAGCGAGTTGGTGTTTCTGCCCTTCGCCAGGCTACCAGGCAGTGTGAACTGGTCGTCGTTGACGAAATCGGCAAAATGGAGCTCTTTTCTGCCGGCTTCCGCGAGGCTGTCCGGGAGATAGTTGAAGGCGGCAAGAGAGTTCTGGGAACAATTATGTTCGTCCCCAACCCCTGGGCGGATGCCATCAAGCGCCACCCTCAGGTAAATCTGGTTGAGGTGACCAGAGCCAATTACCATCGGGTGCTGGATGACCTACGCCGCTGGCTTGAGAATGCTGGGCTCTTCCCTCAGCAATAAAAAAGGGGGAGTGTTAATAAGAGGGGGTGGGTTGGATTGGAGAAAGTGGGGTAAAAGCCGATGCCAGAATTGCCAGAGCTGGTTCGGGCACTGCTTAACCCGAAAGCCTATCCGCATCCTCCGCAAAGGATAGACTTAGTCCAGACCCAGATGTCCTTTGTCTTCTT
>CAZUSN010000161.1:0-2988 GCA_964623035.1 uncultured Dehalococcoidaceae bacterium
ATGCTAATTATAGCATCACCGCTCTCAAGCTGAGTAATCGGGGTGTCTAAAAGGGGCGAAGCCAAAAAAATTATAGTAATCGGGGCGTTTAAGAGGGGCGCAGCCCCTCTTCCTGATACTCTCCCCCTCTCCTTTGAAGGAGAGGGGGACTAAAGGGGGTGAGGTCAAAAGTCAAGAAATAAATCAAGATACCCATTTTGCCTGCGTTCTTTCTAGACCTTAACCAGGTTTCGTTCCATAGCATAGTAAAGAGCCAGCCCAACAACAAAGGCAATCCCCATATTGACAATGGCAATGCCAGCAGTAACCAATAATACATAGATATCTTCTTTTCGAGAACCAATATCCCAGACTATGGAAGCGAGTTCAATCCCGGCAAAAAAGAGGATTACACCCAGTATGGCTGACGGAATCATATTAAACAACAGGGAAACTGAGGAGCTGAAGAAAAGCCCAATCAGCAACAGGATGACACCCAAAATGACCAGCGCTCCACCCGTTCTGGCTCCAAACCTCACGTGTCCAGCCATCCCTCCCGCACCATGACATACTGGTATTCCACCCATGAGAAAGCTGACCGCATTTATTATGCCGTGGTCCAGGGCAACAGCCTTTACCGTAAGTGGCTTATCCGGGAAAAGTTCATTATTCTCAGCAACAGTGCCCAGTATGGCATTGCCCAAAGTCAGAGGCGCTTGAGGCACCCCGAGGACTAGAGCACCTAAAAGAAGGTCACGCCATGATAGCTTGCCAAAAACCAATTCTGGCAGCCTAAATTGGGGAGAGACTTGTTTCAATTGACCAATTAAAGAAGGAGTGAGAACTAAGGAAGTGGCGATACCCAAGCACAATAAAACAAGCATGGCTGGCAAACGTTTGCTTCTTAAGAGCAGGAAGGCGATGACAAGGCCAACCACTGCCAGTATCCATTGACTGCTCATCATTTTGAGCCCTGAGATGACAAAACTTATGCCCAGTCCGAGCATAATGCCCCGTAAAACCGGTTTGGCAGTTATTTTATGTAGCCATTCGACCGCTCCCGACAAAGCTAAAACAGCCCAGACCACAGCACTAAAAAGACCAGAACCCCAGACCATCACATTTGAAACACCCTGGGGATTGGCAATTGCGGCGGCACCTATGGCTTTCATGGGTTGTATGGGCACCGGGGTCTTAAAGTAAAGCCCGACGAATATTTTTAAGATTCCCAGAGAGATTAATATCGGAGCGGGGTCAAATTGGCTGATAACAATATAGCCAACCACAAAAGGAATTAACGTGCCGAGGTCGCCAAAAGCTCCAGCAAATTCCTGAACATTATAAGCATTCCCGCCAAAGACGACCTTTCCGACAACCACGCTTGCTTTTCTAACTGATTCCATCAAATCCTCACCGGATTATTAAGGCAAATCTCATCAACAGCCTGACTATAGGACAAAGAAGATATAGTATAAATATACCACTGCCCCGGCAAAGGCCACGCTATCTGTCCGGTCCAGAAAGCCACCGTGTCCGGGTATCGCCTTGCCTGACTCTTTCACCCCCAGATTGCGCTTGAGTAAAGATTCTGCCAGGTCGCCAAACTGACCCAAAACGCTGACCAGCAAAGCCAAAGGTATTGCCTGTACATAGTCGAGGGGCAAACTGAGCGGAGCCGGCGGCACAAAAAGCAGGCTAACGACCATCGCCCCGATGACTCCACCAATGGCGCCTTCCCAGGTTTTCTTGGGACTGATCTTTGGCGCCAGGTGGTGTCTGCCCAGCGCTCGACCAACAAAGAAAGCGGCGGTATCAGACCCGAAGGTGGTAAACAGAGCAAAAAACGCCCAGTTTCTGCCTGCATCCAGCCTCAACGCCACCAGATAGCTTAACAGCCACCCCACGTAAAGGATTCCAGCCATGGTCCACACCCAGCCCAGAAAAGCCCCTTCTTTTTGTGGGCGCAGGACAAGCCACACCAGAGATACGATTATGGCTGAAGTTAACAGAAACGGAACAGCGAACTCGTAATCACAATGCGGGCTCAGGACAAATAATAGAGTCCAGAGCAGTCCGATGAAGGTAAGTGAAAGTATCTTGGAGACACCTACCAGGCGGTAAAACTCATAAGCAGTCAGGAGTCCCCAGATAGCCACGAATATGGTGAACCAAGGTAATGGCTCATCAAACCAGACGGCAATGACCAGAAGCGGAATGCCCCAAAGTGCCGTGATGACCCTTTTTTTGAGCATGGCCTAATATTATAGCGCGCCGAAGCGCCTTTCCCTCAGGCTATAGGCAAACAGCGCTTTATCGATGTCTTCTTTAGTAAAGTCGGGCCATAGAACCTGAGTGAAGTAGTATTCGCTGTAAGCGGTCTGCCAGATGAGGAAGTTACTCAGGCGGAGTTCATCACCGGTGCGAATCAGCAGGTCAACATCAGGTAAACCAGCAGTATAAAGGTAACTGCTGAATAGTTTCTCATCTATCTTTTCCGGAGGGATACCGTCGGCAACAATACGGCGCGCTGCATCAACGATTTCAAGATGTCCCCCATAATTGAAGGCAAGGTTGAGCGTCATTCCCGTGTTATTCCTGGTCAGCTCTTCAGCGCTTTTTATCGATTTCTGCAGCCGCTCGGGAAGCTCCCTGAGACGACCAAGGTGACGAACTCTAACCCCCTTCTTGTGAAGTTTGGGCACATCTTTTCCTATCCTCTCCTCTAGGATGCGGAACAAACCCTGAACTTCTTTTTCCGGCCGTCCCCAGTTTTCCGTGGAAAACCCGTAAAGGGTGACATACTTTATCTGCCAATCATTGAGATACTCAATGAGGGCACGCATTTTTCTGACCCCGGCGCGATGACCAGCAAGCCTGGGCAAGCCACGCTTTTCCGCCCATCTGCCGTTACCGTCAGGCACTATGGCAATATGGACCGGTAAATGGGCGATTTGTTTCATCTTCGAGGCAGCAATTTTCATCTCAAACCAAATATAAAGAGGGCAATAG
>CAZUSN010000162.1:0-533 GCA_964623035.1 uncultured Dehalococcoidaceae bacterium
AACCAGCACCGCCGCAAATCTGCACGGCGTCAGTGGTGACCTTCATCGCCGTATCCGAGGCAAAGACTTTAGCCATGGCTGATTCTTCAGTAAAGCTCCTGGCACCACTGTCGATTGTCCTCGCCGTAGCGTAAACCAAGGCCCGGGCGGCTTCAACGTGAATCGCCATGTCAGCCAGCATGTCCTGTACTACGGGAAGGGAAATGAGGTGCTGCCCAAACTGGACACGCTGCTGCGCATAGTCCGTGGCAGCTTCCAGAGCTCCCTGCGCCAGCCCAACCGCCTGCGCCCCTATCCCCGGTCGCGAGCGGTCCAAAAGCTTTAAGGTCAGGATAAACCCCATCCCCGGCTTGCTGAGCAGGTTCTCTTCCGGTACCAGACAGTTTCGAAAAATTAGCTCCCTGGTCGCTGAAGCTCGAATCCCCATCTTCCTCTCTTTCTTGCCAAAGGAGAAACCCGGTGTGCCCTTCTCCACGATGAAAGCACTGGCACCGCGGGCACCTCTTGTTTTATCTGTCAAGACAATAACGGTG
>CAZUSN010000162.1:543-2974 GCA_964623035.1 uncultured Dehalococcoidaceae bacterium
AGCCACCCCCGACCTTTTCCGCGGTTGTTCTGATAGCGCTGGCATCACTACCAGCGGTTGGCTCGCTCAGGGCAAAGGCAGTCAGCTTCTTGCCGCTGGCAATGTCAGGGAGATACTTCCGTTTTTGCTCCCCGGTTCCGTAATCTATTAAGGTGTAACTCCCCAAGGCGCTGGCCGCATAGCAAACGGCGACCCCGCTGCATATCCGGCTGAGCTCTTCTACGACCAGGCACAATTCGAGACAACCGCCACCCAGTCCCTCATATTCTTCCGGGACAAAGACACGAAACATGTCCGCCTCTGCCAGGTCTTTCATTATCGCCCAGGGGAATTCCTCTTTCTCATCAAGCTCTGCCCGAACCGGCAGAATCCTTTCTTCAGCAATCTTTCTGGCTAAGTTTTTGATCGTTTTTTGCTCTTCAGTAAAAAAATATTCCAAGAAAACACCCCCTCCTGAAAATCAAATTAAATTATAGGCAAAGCTACGTTACGGCGTCAAACTGACTGCGGTAACCTCACTTGACAGAGTCCGTCATAGTGATTATACTACCGATTACTGAGCAGACCCAAAGAGTTAATAACCAATCCCGTAAAAGGGGGTGATGACATTGGCAGCTAAAGCTTTTGTCCTCATTGAGACCGCGGTAGGTAAGGGTAAGGAGGTAGTTGCCGCTCTCAGCAAATTGCCCGGGGTAATTTCAGTTGATTCCGTAACCGGACCTTATGATATTATCGCCATTTTGAAGGGGGAATCGCTGAACGATATTGGAGAGCTAGTTACCAGTAAGATCCACCCCGTCCCCGGCATTTCCCGAACCGTTACCTGCCTGGCAATATAGCCTTATGCTCCAGTGCTGCTACTACCTCATTTACCGTCTGCTCATCAGTTGAAGCACCAGCGGTAACACCGATATAATGTTTCTCTTTCAGCCAAGAAGGCTCGATTTCCTCGGCAGTTTCCACAAGATAGGTCTTCGTTACCGTAGAACACAACTCAGCAAGGCGATTGGTATTGGCGCTGTGATGCCCGCCGACAACGAGCATCAAATCCACTCGCTTAGCTAGACTGAGGGCAGCTGCCTGACGCTCTCTAATATCATGACAAATAGTGTCTATAACCCGCATCTCAGCGTCGCGGGTGAAGGCAGCATCAACCAATTTTTTGACAAATTCGGTAAAATGCGCCGGCACCTGCGTCGTCTGGGAGAGAATCCCCAGGCGGCGGGGTATGCGCTCACGAGTGGCGAGGAGCTTCTCGTCTAAGCTAGCTATGCCTCTACCCTTAGTCCAGCCCAGAATACCTTTGACTTCGGGATGCTCAGCATCACCATAAATAACGACAAAAAATCCCGCCTCAGCTAACCTGCGGGCTGCAACCTGGGCACGGTGAACAAAGGGACAGGTGGTGCTGATGATTTCAATGTGACGCGCCCGAATTTCTTCTTCAAGCTGCGGGCTTATCCCGTGCGAGCTGGTGACGACGGTCTCACCCTGAATATCCGCCACACTTTCAGCCACCCTCACCCCAATTTTAGCTAACCTCTGCAAGACCTGCGGATTATGCACCACCGCCCCCAAAGTCTCCACGCCATCACGTTCACGGGCAACCTTTTCCAGAATATCAATGGCTCGCCTGACACCAAAGCAAAATCCTATTTTATCCGCTTTTTCAACGCTTATGCTTTCTGCTTTTCTCACCACCATAATCACCTCGATATTCTGCAGGGAGAAGCTCGGCGATATGTTCCATTATGGAATGTGTCAACTGGGTAAGCTCAACCCGGGTCAATTTCCCATTCGCCGGCGGCAGAGAGAAAGGACAGCCGATATTCACCACTATTTTCGGTCGGCGCAACCACCAGACGATACCCTTGATTTTCTCGGTTCCAGCAATGCCAATGGGAAGAATAGGCACGCCATTACGCACCGCAATTAAAGCGGCACCGGATAAAGCTGATTCCAGTTGAGCACTCAGACTTCTCCTTCCCTCAGGGAATATAATTAGAGCCATACCCTGCGCCAAAAGCTGAGCTGACTTGCGCAGGGCATCTTTATTCATTCCGCCCCGGCGCACCGGAAAGGCACCATAATTGCGCACCACGTAGCCCGATAGCTTAGAGCGAAATAGTTCTTCTTTGGCTAAAAACATCGCTTTCCGGTCGACGCTAACGCCGATTATCGGAGGGTCAGCCAGATTGAGATGATTCACCACAATAAGCAGAGGACCCTGACTTGGGATATTCTCTTTACCCTTTACCTTGAAGCGGGTAAAGAGGAACAGCAACACCCTGGTGAATAGTCTGCCCCCATAATAGAGCCAGTGCATAGCCTTAATCTTACTGAAGCAAAAGCCTTATTCTCAATATTATATCCCGTGAGCAAGAGCAAAGACAAACGTGGAGTGTTTAACAACCCCTCACCCTTTATCCCT
>CAZUSN010000163.1:0-2934 GCA_964623035.1 uncultured Dehalococcoidaceae bacterium
CCGATATTGAACACCGATGTCTTCTGCTTTGGACCTCCTGACCTGCCATATGATAGGTTACCTCAGGGTGTTTTGCACCCCAGACGTATGTTTAAAGGGGTTCGGGCAGGGGTGGCTGACTATGCCAACCGCCTCGGCATCCCCACGCTTAATGGTGCTGTCCTTTTTGATGAGCGATATGTGGCTAATCCGCTGGTCTACTGTGGCACGCTGGGATTGTTGCCCAAGAACCTTTCTCAAAGAGGCAAACAAAAGCCGGGCGACCTGGTAGTCTTAATCGGTGGCCGAACCGGGCGTGACGGCATTCATGGTGTCACCTTTGCCTCAGAGCAGCTTACCGAAGCCTCAACGACCACTTCCTACAGTTCGGTTCAGATTGGCAACCCCATCGTCGAGAAAAAAATGATTGATATTCTGCTTCAGGCCAGAGCCCGGGGACTCTATTCAAGGATAACCGATTGCGGTGGTGGAGGTCTTTCCTCAGCGGTGGGGGAGATGGCAGCGGAGACCGGAGTACGTGTTGATTTAGAAAAAGTGCCCCTGAAATATGCCGGGCTCTCCTATACCGAAATCTGGATATCTGAATCACAGGAGAGGATGATACTGGCGGTCCCACCGGAGCACATCGAAGAACTGCAGCAACTCTTTGCCAACGAGGATGTGGAGGCAACGGTCATCGGCGAATTCACCAACGACCAAAGGCTAAAGCTTTTTTATCATGGGAATTTGGTCGGTGACCTTGAGATGGAGTTTTTACATGAAGGTCGTCCCCAGTTGGTGAGGGAAGCAGCCTGGGAACCACCCCGCCATGCTGAACCAGACTTTGCCCAACCGCCCGATTTAAGCCGGGCTCTGCTCAGGATTCTTGGCTCCTGGAATGTGTGCAGCAAGGAGTGGGTCATCCGCCAGTATGACCATGAAGTGCAGGGGGGCAGCGTTCTTAAACCCCTGGTGGGCAAGAATAATGATGGACCCGGTGATGCTGCTATTGTCCAGCCAATTTTAGACTCAAAAATGGGAGTGATTGTGGCCAACGGTATCAATCCCAAATATGCCGATATTGACCCCTACTGGATGGCAGCCTCAGCCATTGATGAAGCATTGCGGCAGGTCATTGCCGTTGGCGGTAATCTCCGCCGGGTGGCCCTGCTGGATAACTTCTGCTGGGGCAGTGCCAAACGCCCGGAGATGCTGGGGGCTTTGATTCGCGCCGCACAAGCCTGCTACGATATGGCGATTGCTTATGAAACGCCGTTTATCTCCGGCAAGGATAGCCTGAACAATGAGTTTGAATTTGAGGGTAAGACCATATCCATCCCTCATACCTTGCTTATCTCAGCTATTGGCGTTATGGATGATGTCAACCGGGCAGTATCTATGGACTTGAAGCAGGCTGGTGATTTTGTCTATATCGTTGGCAGCACACAGGCTGAGCTTGGCGGCTCGGAATATTTCAGGACTCTTGATTTTATCGGCAATAATGTACCCAAAGTGAATGCAAAACAGGCGAAGCAACTTATGGTTAGCTTAAGTGAGGCTGCCGAAAAAGGCTTGGTCAGAGCGTGTCACGATTGCAGCGATGGGGGTATCGGCGTGGCGATTGCGGAGATGGCTTTTGCTGGCGCTCTGGGTGCGGTTATAAAGTTGAAATCGGTGCCGCTCGGCGAGCCGATAGACCGGGATGACTTCATCCTCTTCTCGGAATCGAACAGTCGCTTCCTGGTTGAGGTAGCGCTGGAGAGCAAGGATGAATTCGAACGAACAATGAGGGTGACCAGTTTCGCTGCTATCGGTCAGGTTACGAATACCCGGAGGCTTGAAGTGTACGGAGTAAAGGGCAGAAGAGTTATTAATGTCTCTGTTGAGGAATTGAAAGAAGCCTGGCAGAGACCTTTAAGGTGGTAGCGCATGGTCAAAGTGATTATCTTACGTGCCCCGGGGACAAACTGTGATATGGAGACTGCCTTTGCTTTTCAGCAGGCGGGAGCTGAGGTGGCTTTAGTCCATGTCAATCAGCTAATTCGTCATGAACAGCGGCTTGCCGACCACCAGATAATGGTTATCCCCGGTGGCTTTACCTACGGCGATGACATTGCTGCGGGCAAGGTTTTGGCCAACGAGCTCAGGCTGAAGCTGGGCGAAGACATCACGAGGTTTATTGAAGCTGGCGGTCTGATTCTGGGCATTTGCAATGGGCTTCAAGTTCTGGTGAAAGCCGGCTTCCTGCCTGAGCCTTCAAACGGTGGTTCACCGCGTTTGACCCTGACCACCAACGATTCCGGTAAATTTGAGTGCCGGTGGGTACACTTGGAAGTGAATCAGGCAAGCCCTTGTGTTTTTACTAAAGGAATGGCGCACATGTATATCCCGGTAGCTCACGGTGAGGGAAAAGTCGTTGCCGACCCTGAGATATTGCCTGAACTCAATGTAGTTGTCCGTTATACCGATGAGCAGGGCAATGCTCAAGCCGGCTATCCCTATAACCCCAATGGCTCGGTGGATAACATTGCTGGCATCTGTGATTCTTCCGGGCGTATTTTTGCTCTGATGCCCCACCCCGAGCGCCATATCCGTGGCACTCAGCACCCTCAATGGACCAGGCTAGGAGCCAAGAAATACGGGGATGGCTTTCCCATTTTCCTGAATGCGGTTAAATGGGCTCAAAATCTTTAGATAAATATATTTTATTCTCTGATGCCTTTTTAATTTAAATTGCCGCTTCGTCAAGCTAGTCTAGTAAATAGACGTGACTGATGAAAAAACTGTTTATTTTAGGCACGATAACGCTATTTTTCCCGTTGCTTGGAATACTGATGACTAGCTGCCAGCCACAGGCACCCACGCTGACGCCAAGCCCCACACCGGCGCCAGCCGCACCTCAAACCGTCGCCTTTCCTGACCCGAACCTTGAGGCAGTCATAAGAATTGTCTTGC
>CAZUSN010000164.1:0-2929 GCA_964623035.1 uncultured Dehalococcoidaceae bacterium
CCGAGGAGTCATCTTTTATGACCGGGCAGAGCCTGAGTGTGGACGGCGGCACGGTGATGCTTTAACAACGGATGTTAACCCCTTGAAAAGGTTATATTTCAGATATTAATTCGGAGGTACAGCGATGTATGAGGTAGAACGTATACGACCAGGTAAGCAACTCAAAAAGTTGTTATATGAAAAACAAAAAGGAAGGTGCAATTATTGCGGAATAAAGTTGGATATTCGTTACTTTGATGTCGACCACAAAACTCCTGTATCTTACGAAGGCAGCAATAGTATAGGAAACTATCAATTATTGTGTGGTCCTTGCAATAAAAGAAAAGGTGACTTAACCGATGGTGAATTTAGAAGGAGATATAAATTAATTCCCAGCAGACGAGCTAAAGGGCCACCCAGTAAAGTGATACTCCAAAGTTACTTTGACAAAATGGATAAACAAAGAGCTAAAAGAAGACGTGCTGAAGATGATGAGTGGTAGTAGGTCAGTCAATTATTGGTCTTAGTTAAAAGTCCCGTATATTAATGCTGGCGATGCTCAAGGAGTAAAAAATCGGAAAGAGGTTAGCTAGTTTAAAAATTGGTAAGCAAAATCTTGGCGGGAGCGCATGGGAGTCGAACCCACCGAAGACACTTTACGTGCCCCCCAACGGATTTGAAGTCCGCGAAGCCCACCGGGACTCATCCGCTCCCCAGCAAATCAAGTATAGCTTACCAGTCTTGAGAGTGCAATAAAATTTCTTTTTCGGTTTATCTGCGATTTTGCCAATTAAAAGGGGCATGTTCTATAAGGGCAGCCACCAGCGTATTCTGAGTCCGCGGTAACATAAGGTATCGGTTCCATTGCCTCCTCTGGCGGATGACCAGCCAGGGTGAGCACCTGCTGTTTCTTGCTGCCATAACGATATATGGTTATCCCCTTGCATTTGAGTTCATGAGCCAGGGTGTAAACCCGATGGACATCTTCCGGTGTGGCTTCGGCAGGCAGGTTTACCGTCTTGGATACCGAATTATCAGTATATTTTTGAAACACTGCCTGCATCCTGACATGCCATTCTGGGGCGATATCCCAGTCAGTAACGAACACCCGGCGGATATCTTCGGGTACGCCCTTGATTCCCCGCAATGTTCCTCTCTGTGCCACCTGTTCCATGAGTTCCGGTGAGAAGAAGCCCCGCTCACGAGCCACCTGCTCAAATACAGTGTTCACTTCAAAGAGCCTGGTCCCTTCCATGATGTTGCGCACGAAAGCTAGGGCAAACAGGGGCTCAATGCCGCTGGAGCAGCCAGCAATGATGCTTATGGTTCCGGTGGGAGCGATGGAAAGAACGGTGGCATTACGCAGCCTGGGGCCACCGGGGCAGTCATAAATGCTTCCGGCGAAGTTAGGGAAAACACCTCGCCTGGTGGCAAGGTCAATGGAAGCTTGATGTGCTTCTTCAGAAATGAACTTGATGATACGTTCGGCGGTCTCCAGCCCGGCTTCTGAATTGTAAGGGATTCCCATCTTGACCAGGGCATCGGCAAAGCCCATGACCCCGAGCCCGATTTTCCGGTTCCCTCTTCTGGTGATTTGTTCAATAGCCGGCAGAGGAAAGAGGTTAGCTTCAATGACGTTGTCGAGGAAATGTACCGCAAGGTTGACCACTTTCCTCAGTTTCGTCCAATCAATTTGTCCATCCGAGACCAGGTGAGACAGATTAATTGAGCCGAGATTGCAGCTTTCATAAGGAAGCAGGGGCAATTCACCACAAGGGTTGGTCGCCTCAAATCGACCCAGATGGGGTGTTGGGTTATGGCGGTTAATTTCATCGAGGAAGATGAGACCGGGGTCGCCGGTTTTCCAGGCATGGTAGACTATCATCTCAAAGAGGTTGCGGGCGCTTATGGCTTGCACCTCTTTCCCTGTCCTGGGGTTGATGAGAGGGCACTTTTTACCTCGTGAGACCGCCTCCATAAACTCATCGGTAACTGCCACTGAAATGTTGAAATTGGAAAGGGTTACACCATCACTTTTGGCGACGACAAATTCCATAATGTCGGGGTGGTCAGCATTGAGAATGCCCATATTGGCACCGCGTCGCTTGCCTCCCTGTTTCATGACTCCGGTGGCAGCATCGAAAATTTTCATGAAGGAGACTGGTCCTGAAGCCACACCCTTGGTGGAACGAACCACATCTCCTTTGGGTCTGAGATGGCTGAAGGAAAAGCCGGTGCCGCCTCCTGACTGATGGATTATAGCCATGTTTTTCAGAGATTCGAAGATGTCAACGATTGAATCCTCGATAGGCAGCACAAAACAAGCTGATAGCTGTCCTAAGGGGGCGCCAGCATTCATCAAAGTGGGCGTATTGGGCATAAAGTCAAGGTCACGCATCAGCTCGAAGAATGCTTGCTCAAGCCCTTTTACGTCAGCCGCGGGCTCAAAACTGGTTTCCACCGCAGCAATAGTGCGGGCTACCCGGCGGAATAGCTCCATCGGCGTTTCAATAACATTCTCCTCCTCATCCTTCAGCAGATAGCGGCGTTCCAGCACTTTGATGGCATTGATGCTGAGCTTGAGGTCATCACGGACGCCGATGGCTTTCTTGAGTCGGCGTACATCGGCATGCTGCTGGCGATAAAGAATATAAGCTTTGGCTACATTGGGATAGCCCTGGGACATCAAGACTTCTTCCACGATGTCCTGCACATCTTCCACACCGGGAATGCTCTGGGCAAATCTCTCTGACACTATTTGTATTACTCGTTGGGTGAGGTCAGTCGCCAGCTTCTTGCCACCGACCTTAGTCGCTGCCAGCGCTTTGTAGATTGCCTGCTCAATCTTAGCGGGGATAAAGGGGACAACCGTGCCATCTCGTTTACGTATTTGAGTGACTTTCATCTCTCCCGTCCTCGCCTCCAAGATAGCTCTATATTATATCTAATA
>CAZUSN010000165.1:0-2873 GCA_964623035.1 uncultured Dehalococcoidaceae bacterium
TTCCCTTACCTCAAGATTAATATCAAAGAGGAATGGCCCAGAGTCTATATTACCCGGCGTATGGAGCAGGACGGAGCGCGCTACTTTGGTCCCTTTGCCAGCGCCAAATCGGTGCGCCAGACGCTGAAGATGGTCAAAGGGATATTCCCCTTTCGCTCCTGTTCCAAGCCTATCACCGGTGCTGATTCCCGGGCTTGTCTGGAGTATCACATCGGGCACTGTGTTGCTCCCTGCATTGGTGTGGTGAGCCCGCAGGAGTACGCTGAGGTAATCAAGGAGGTAATCCTGTTTCTTGAAGGTAGGCAGGAAAAGGTGGTCCGGCAGCTTCAGAGCAAGATGGATAAAACGGCTGAAGCACTGGATTTTGAAAAAGCAGCTTTGTACCGAGACCAGATTCAGGCAATAGAGAAAGTTGTTGAGGGGCAGAGAATTGCTGCCACCGTCAGAGGTGAGCAGGACGTCATTGCCTTTGCTCAAGATAGAGACCAGGCTTATGTTCAGGTTTTCTTCATTCGTAATAATAAACTCGCTGGTCGGGAGAGTTTTGTCCTGCAGGGCACTGAACACGAAGAACCGCATCAAATCATGACCAGCTTTATTAAGCAGTTTTACAGTTCCAGTCCCAATATTCCACCGCGGCTGCTGCTCCAGTATCCGGTGGAAGATGTGGCGGTGCTTAAAGACTGGCTGCAAAATAAAAGAGGAGCCAGGGTTGATATTCAGGTACCTCATCTGGGCAATAAGAAACAACTGGTGGACATCGTTGCCGAAAATGCCCGGCAGGGCTTGGAACAGCTCAAGATTAAGCAGTTAGCTGCGCCCAAAGAACTGGAGGCGGCTTTGGCGGAGATAGAAAAGGAGCTCCATCTGCCACGCCCTCCGCTTCGCATGGAGGCTTATGATATCTCTGACATTCAGGGCAGGGCGGCGGTGGGCAGCATGGTGGTCTTTGAAGGAGGAAGAGCCAAACCAGCCCACTACCGGCGATTCAAAATTAAAACGGTGTCAGGGGCTAATGATTACGCCATGCTTAATGAGATAATCAAGCGGCGATTCAAGCACCTCGGCAGTGAGACTTCCACCCCGGACTCTTGGGCAATCATACCCGACCTTGTCCTGATTGATGGGGGCAAAGGACAGCTTAATTCTGCCTTATCAGCCATGAAGGAGACCGGCCTTACTTCAGTGCCTATGGTCAGTTTAGCCAAGGAGAATGAGGAGATTTTCCTTCCCCAAAAGGCAAAACCGATTGTGCTGCCCCGCGGCTCTCCCGGGCTTCAGTTGTTGCAGCGCCTCCGGGATGAAGCACACCGTTTTGCGCTGGGTTATTACCAGAGGGTACATAAACGAGAAACCTTCACCTCAGCCTTTGACAATGTGCCGGGCATCGGCCCCAAACGCAAACGCGCCCTTTTGAAACAGTTCGGTTCAGTTCAGGCTATCAGAGAGGCATCTATCGAAGAGTTAGCGGCCACCAAAGGTATGACGGAAAGCCTTGCCAGAAAAGTTAAGGAGCGTTTATAAGTATGCCAGCTAACCTGCCGCCACAGTATTTTGAAGCAGAAAAAAATTTCCGGGCGGCGAAGACTCCGGAGGAAAAGATAGTCGCTCTGGAAGAGATGCTGGCTATTATGCCCCATCACAAAGGGACTGACCACCTCCGTGCTGAGCTCAGGAGCCGAATTGCCAAGCTGACCCAGCTCGCCGCCAAGAAAAGCGGTGCCCAGCGGGCATCAATGGTCATTGAGAGGGAGGGAGCTGCCCAGGTGGCGGTCATCGGATTGCCCAATGCCGGCAAATCACAGCTTGTCTGCAGTATTACCAATGCCTCGCCAACCGTAGCTGAATATCCCTTTACTACCTATACCGTCACGCCGGGGATGATGGAATTTGAGAACATCCAGATACAATTACTTGATACCCCGCCCCTTGCGCCCCAGGCTATCGAATGGTGGCTGCCACCCCTGCTCCGGAGGGCAGATGCTTTCTTGCTCATGGTGGATTTGAACAATGCGCCTCTGGCTCAGATGGAATCCTTGATAGAGCAACTGGAGAAAATGCGAATCAGCATCGGCATTGACCAAAGTGAAGAGGAGAAGATACTGAGCCGGAAAAAGGCGCTGCTTGCTGGCAATAAAGTCGACCTGCCGGGTGCTCGTGAGAATTATACTGCTTTGCAAAATAAGTATGGAAATCAACTGCCAATGCTGGCGATTTCAGCTCGGGAGAAAATCGGACTGGAAGAGTTGAAGCTTAAAATCTTTCAGGTACTCGATATCATTCGGGTATATACCAAAATTCCAGGTCAGAAGCCAGACCTCAACGACCCGATAATACTGGAGCGGGGGAGCACACTGGCAGATGCTGCTTCGGCAGTGCATAAAGATTTCCTCGCCAAGTTGAAATATGCCCGCTTGTGGGGTTCTGGGAAACACGATGGCATCATGGTCAAGAGAGACCACATCATGCAGGACGGGGATATTATCGAGTTGCACCTTTAGCGAGACTTAATATTGTGGAGGAGATTTATCATGCCCACTCGCCCGGGGTGGTACGATAGGTACTGGAAAAATCTTGACCAGGAGACAGCGAGGAAAATACGCACCACCTGCCCTCGCTGTGGCAATGCTGATACTTATTATAACGAGCAATTTAAGACCTGGCGCTGTGGGAAATGTGAACATATCTTTGTCATCAAGGGATTCGGTGATGAAGTCCCCTGGTGGAAGCGCCTATTTACTTTCTGGAAGAAATAAGATGAAGTACTACAGTCCTGTTCTGAAAAAGGTTGTTACCAACCTATCCCCCTTGCCCCCTTCCCTTTGTAAGGGAAGGGGGGAGTGTAAGTAAGAGAGGGGCAATCCCCCTCTCTG
>CAZUSN010000166.1:0-2862 GCA_964623035.1 uncultured Dehalococcoidaceae bacterium
CTTCATGCATGGTCAGTCTCCTTCTTCAAGGCAGCCACTGCCTCAATAACCTTATACTCCCCAAGGGGGTATTGGGGTAGCATGTGCTCAGCCAACCACTTCATTGCCTTGGCTGGCTCCAGCTTCCAGTTCACCGGGCAGGGAGATAAAATTTCCACCAGCGAGAGTCCCAAGTTAGCCAGTTGCGTTCGGAAGGCAAGCTTTATCGCTTGCTTGGCTTTTCTCACTGCCCCTGGATTGTGCACTGAAACCCGGGCAATATAGGCAGGACCGTCCAGAGTGGACAGCATTTCGCAAACCCTGATGGGATAACCAGCCAGAGAAGGTTTGCGTCCAGCGGGAGTCGAGGTAGAGTACATATCGATAAGAGTGGTGGGAGCCATCTGCCCGCCGGTCATGCCATAGATGGCGTTATTGACGAATATGGTGGTGATGTTCTCACCCCGAGCGCAGGCATGCACAATCTCAGCCGTGCCAATAGCTGCCAAATCACCATCCCCTTGGTAGGTGAAGGGAATGAGATGAGGTCGGCAACGCTTGATGGCGGTAGCCACTGCCGGAGCACGCCCGTGAGCCGATTCCAGGCCATCAAAGTTAAAGTAGTGATAGGCATTGACCGAGCAGCCGACGGAAGCCACACAGACCGCCCTTTCCCTGATTTTCAACTCATCGACCACCTCGGCAATGAGGCGGAACACGAGACCGTGTCCGCAGCCGGGACAAAAATGGAAGGGATAATCCTCCAGGGTTTCCGGTCTGTGAAAGAGCACTGTATTCCATTGTGAGATATCTACCTTGGTCATTTCACCTGCCCGCCGGTTCCTTTGTCATTTTTTCTATCGCTTCCAGTATTTTCTCAGCGTATAGCGGCACACCACCATATTGATTGACCAGTTCCACCCGCTCATCCGAACCCACCGCCAGTTTGACATCTTCAATAAGTTGACCGCAGCTTAGTTCCGCCACCAGAAAATTTTTGACTCTCTTAGCCAGCTTTGCCAGAGCTTTGTAGGGGAAGGGGAAGAGGGTGATGGGTCGGAACAGCCCCACCGCTAGCCCTTCTTGGCGAGCTATCTTCATTGCGGTCAATGCCGAACGACTGGCACTGCCATAGGCAACGATAACCAGAGAGGCATCATCCAGGTTAACACCTTCGTAGCGAACCTCATTCCGGCATATCTTTTCCAGTTTCTTAAGCAGAAGCTCGAGCCGGGGTGGGAAATCGGCTGGGTCCAGCTCAAGGGAATTAATCACATTCTTGAGTCGACCTGAGGCTCCGGTAATCGCCCAAGGCTTGCTCGTCAATTTGGTGACCCGTTGGCGCATTAACACTGGCTCTATGACCTGACCCAGAAAACCGTCGGGCAGCATCACCACCGGATTGCGGTACTTATCCGCCAGCTCAAAGGCGAGCATGGTCAAATCCATCATCTCCTGTACTGAGGCTGGAGCTAAAGTGATAACGCGATAATCACCATGACCGCCTCCTTTGGTGGACTGGAAATAATCGCCCTGGGCACCACCGATGTTACCCAGCCCCGGTCCTCCCCGCATCACATTCACGAGTACCCCGGGCAACTCAGCTCCCGACATATAGGAGATGCCCTCTTGTTGCAGACTGAAACCCGGGCTGGAAGTGGAAGTCATGGCACGATAGCCAGCCGCGGCGGCACCATAGACCATGTTTATCGCTGACAGCTCGCTCTCCGTCTGTATGAACACTCGCCCTTCCTCGGGCATGCGTTTTGACATATACTCCAGAATCTCGTTTTGAGGCGTGATGGGATAGCCGAAGTAAGCCTGACAGCCAGCCAAAATAGCACCTTCGGCGATGGCGATGTTGCCTGCCATCAAAATCTTCTTAGACATCAAACGTCTCCAGGCAGATGCTGACTATTCGGCTGCTTTACTCGGTACCTTGTTGAGACGGTATACGGAAATCGCGATGTCAGGGCACATCAGGGCACAGACAGTGCAGCCGGTACATTCCTCCGCTTTTTCCTTAATAACTTCGGCCGGAGAATAGCCCATCCGGTTGATATGAGAGGCGAGCCCGATAATCTCTTTAGGGCAAACGGAGATGCAGAGACCGCACCCTTTGCATCTTTCGGCATCGATGATGATGCCGGCTGAACTAATGTGTTGTGCCACCACGATTGTCTCCATCTCCTTTCACCAGCCCATTCTCGGTAAAGAGATTCTCTACTTTTAATTATCAACACTATTGTTCCCGTGTCAAGAGCGAAGATTTGGCGGGAAAAGGCATTAAATGTTATAATAATGTCTCTTTAACACGCAATTCTCTTCTTTTAAGTATTAATTCGGTCATCATGAAAGGAAAAGCGTGCCAAAACAGCAGAGGTCAGTTTTTTGAATTTTGAAGTCGCTTTTTGCCATATCACAGGCGCATCATGGGTAACTTACCGAACAGTTTGACAGATGAATTATCTCATGCCATACTATTCTCGCCATGGATGAACTGGACCAGCGCTTGATAACTGAGCTAGCCAAAAATGCCCGGCAGAGCAGCGCCGAGCTGTCTCGCAAATTAGGTGTGAGTGAGACTACAGTTCGCCGTAGGGTTAAGCACCTGGAAGAAAAAGGGGTAATCACCTTTGCCGCAATACTGAATCCAGCTAAGCTGGGATATAGTATCATAGCTATGATTGCTTTGGAAGTTGACCTGGGTAGCATAGATAAAATCTCGGAATCGCTAGCTCTCTGCCCTAATGTGCGCTATGTCTCACTTTGTACTGGTAATCATGATATCTTTATTGGCACATGGTTCCACTCATCAAGTGAATTGACCAAATTTGTGAAGGATTATTTGGCCAAGGTACCGGGAATAAGGAAAAGCGAGAC
>CAZUSN010000167.1:0-2845 GCA_964623035.1 uncultured Dehalococcoidaceae bacterium
TCGGGATGTAGCCAAAAGAAGCCGGAATGTGCCACTGGTGCCGCTTTCCACGGGCACTAACAATGTCTTCCCAGTAATGGTCGAGGCGACTTCCGCCGGCATCGCCGCCGGGATTATCGCCCAAAAAATAGTCGATGGCAAAGATACGATAAGGACACACAAAAGGCTCATTATCATCAAAAACGGCAGCGAAATTGACATGGCCCTGATTGATGCGGTAGTTTTAAATCAGCTTTTCACTGGTGCCAGGGCTATCTGGGACTTACCCAGAGTGAAGCAGATTATCTGCACCAGAGCCGAACCAACCAATATGGGGCTGACCTCTATTGCTGGGAATTTACACCCCCTGGGTCCTGATGATGAACATGGTATGTATCTGAAGCTGGGTAAAGGAAGGTTAAAAGTAAGAGCGGCGGTGCTTCCCGGCATCATCAGTGAAGTGGGCATTGAGGAATGGAAAATATTAGCTCCCGGCGAGGAAGTCGAGGTCTTACAAAAACCCTCGGTCATCGCTTTGGATGGCGAGAGGGAGATTACGGTAAAGGGCTCTGACCAGATAAAGGTCAGACTCCAGAATGATGGACCTGCTGTGGTTGATATCGAGAGGACAATCAGAGAAGCAGTGAATAAAGGCTTTTTCCGAAAGCAAAATTAGAGGAGAAAAATGGCTAAGGAAATAAAGATACCACGCGTTGGCATGGCAGTGGCAGATGCCACCATAATTGAGTGGACAGTTAAGGAGGGGGGCTGGGTGGAAGAGCGTCAGGTGGTGGCGATAATTGAGACGGAAAAAGTCAGGTCTGACCTAGAATCACCGGCGGCTGGTTTCATCCATATCATACTGAAGGAAGGGGAGACAGCACCGGCAGGCAAGGTAATTGGCTTGCTCGCTGCCACCAAAGAGGAACTGAAAGCATTGCAGAAAGAGACGCCCGAGGCGATACCTGCCAAAGCTGAGCCAACCCCAGCCAAAGAAACCATCGCATTAGGGAGAGGGGAAGAGCGCATACGCATCTCCCCGGTGGCTAGAAAACTGGCTGAGGAACACGCTATTGACATCACCAGGGTAGCAGGTACCGGACCGGGAGGCAGGATTACCCGGGAAGACATTGAGAAAGCAATCGCCACTAGAGAAGCTGCTCCCGCAGCGGCACCCACGGTAGAGATAACCGGAGAAAGAAAGGTAAAGACCATTATTCCACTCAAGGGGATGAGGGGAGTCATCGCCGAACATATGCACCGCAGTCTCTCCGTAGCCGCCCAGCTCACCACCATGGGCGAGATTGATATGACCGGGATGGTAAAGCTGCGCAATGACTTCATCGCCCAGAAGGATACTATTGGCGTCCGCATCACCTATACCGATATGCTTGTCTTTGCCATTGCCCGGGTGCTCAGAGACCATCCCATACTCAACTCCAGCATCATCGATAATGAAATCAAAGTCTGGGAAGACATCAACATTGGCGTGGCCACGGCTCTGGATGAGGGACTGATTGTCCCAGTGGTCAAGAATGCCGACCAGAAATCCCTTGTTGAGATAAGCAAAGAGGTAAAGGCGCTGACAGAGAAGGCGAGAGAAAGAAAATTAAAGCCTGAAGAAGTTACCGGGGGCACTTTTACCCTGACCAATTTAGGGGCACTCGGCAGTGGCTGGACATTCGAAACTGCCATCATCAACCAGCCAGAGTCAGCCATTCTGAGAGTGGGGGGTATCACCGATAGAGCCGTGGTCAGGGAGGGGCAAATTGTCATCAGACCAATCATGACCTATAGCCTGACCTATGACCATAGAGCGATTGATGGTGCGGTAGCGGCCAGATTTATGTCAAGTTTAATCAGCGCCCTGGAAAACCCTGCCCTGCTGTTAACCTGGGAGAGAGGAGTACCGTGGAAGAAAGAGACCTGATAGTCATTGGTGGTGGACCAGCGGGTTATGTCGCTGCCATAAGGGCGGCACAGCTAGGCGCCAAGGTCACGCTGATTGAAAAGGATGCTCTGGGGGGAACCTGCCTCAATCGGGGATGCGTCCCCTCAAAAGCCCTGCTCCACAGCGCCGAACTCTACCAGTCAATGAAAAATGCCGAGCAATATGGCATCAACGCCAGAGATGTCAGCCTTGACCTGGCTAAGATGCAGTCGCGCAAAAACAGGATAATATCAACTCACGTCGCTGGTGTGGAGAGCCTTCTCAAGGGGAATAAAATTGAAGTTATCAAAGGAAGAGCCAAGCTGGCGCCTTCCCTTAAAGTAGAAATAGAGACCGGACAAGGAAAGAAGCAGACCATTCCAGCAAAAAAGCTCATTCTGGCTACGGGCAGTAAACCAATAAGGCTGCCCATCCCCGGTGCCGATAGCCCTTCAGGGATAATCAATGCTGAGAACATCCTCGACCTGGACTATATCCCCAGGAGTCTGTTGATGATTGGTGGTGGGGTCATTGGGGTTGAGATGGCGACCATACTGGCTAAGCTGGGTTGCCAGGTAACTATTGTGGAGATGCTGCCCCATATCCTGCCCATGGAGGACGCCGAATTGACCTCCATCCTGGGGCGTGCCCTCAAACAGGACGGAGTTCAACTCTACGAAGGGTCGAAAGTCAGCAGCATTGAGGATAGTGAAAAGGGGAAATCAATCGCCGTTATCGCTGGCGACAGGGAAAAGAAACTGGAGGCAGAGGTGGTTGCCATTGCCGTTGGCTATTATCCAAATGTAGATAACCTTGGTCTCGATGAAGCCGGGGTAAAGGTAAGCAAGAGCGGAATTCAGGTGAACGAACATATGCAGACCAGTGCTCCCGGTTTTTATGCCGCCGGTGACGCCATTGGTGGCATCATTCTTGCCT
>CAZUSN010000168.1:0-2791 GCA_964623035.1 uncultured Dehalococcoidaceae bacterium
GTCTCCTGCCGCGCCAAGATAGTGTCCGAGTATGTTGCCGCCGGTCTGGTTGACGAGGAAGGTTCCTCCTGCCTGGTCAACCCGCTTGCTCGCATGAACTGCGGCAAGAAAAAGTAATAATCAACTAAACTAATTACCCTTCCAAAACGGAGATTGAGACCTGGCCAACCCGGATGGTAATCGGAGCAGGTACCGACCGCGGAGGTACCTGCTCTTTATTTGTATAGTTTAAACCGTAAGGGTTAAAAACTTGTTACTAATCAATCTTCAAAATAACAAAAAGGTTACAACTTTATTAAATTTTGCTTAAATTACCCGCTCCTTTTTTGCCTTGTGGATTTCACTTTTCGGCTGCCCTGTGCTATCCTAGCTTGGTGAGAAAAGCGCAATGAAGATAACTCATTTCCTGATGGGAACCATTGTCACCATTGAGGTCAGCGGAGAAGGTCTTGAGCCAGCAGCGGACTCTGCCCTGAAAGAGATGGGCAGGATTGAGAGGCTGATGAGCCGTTTCCTCCCCACCAGCGATATCGCCAATCTCAATGCCTCATATTGCCATCCCGTCAAAGTAAACCCGGAAACATTCTGGGTAATTGAAAAAGCGCTCTTATTCTCCCGGCTAAGTCAGGGAGCGTTTGACATCACCGTTAATTCTCAGAATAAGGCTAGCTATAAAGATGTAATCCTGGACAAAGAAACATACCAAGTCTGTCTGAGAAAACCGGGCATGTCTTTAGACCTTGGGGGCATCGCCAAAGGTTACGCTGTCGATAAAGGCATAGAAGTGCTGCAAAGAATGGGGGTGCAAAATGCTCTGGTGAGCGCCGGAGGAGACCTCAGAGTTTTAGGTAGCCATACTTCAGAAAATGGCTGGATAATCGGAGTCCAACACCCAGGGGCGCATAACGGGCTGCTTTGTCGCCTGTCTTTGACCAATAAAGCAGTCGCCACCTCAGGCGACTATTACCGGCACAACCACATACTCGACCCCCACCAGCGTAAGCCAGCTAGAGGCTGCTTATCGGCTACGATTATCGCCAATCAAACTCTAGTAGCTGATGCGCTGGCTACAGCGACTTTTGTTCTGGGACCACACAAAGGCATGAAATTGCTCGGAAGTCTCCCCGGGGTAGAAGGTTTGTTGGTGGGCGATGACGGCAGCATTCTGAGTTCCTCAGGTTTGCCAGCAGATTGGAACGAAAACTCTGTGCTTACCATAAAAGACAACCCCCGAAAGGAGAGGCGGAACTTTCAGGTTGCTACTTTACTGGGGGGTATGGCTCTTATCGCTGCTCTGACACTGGGCTGTCAAAGCGAAGCTAATGTTCAGCAACCATCTTTATCCCCGGAATCACCGCAAACCACAACTGAATCGAGGGTTCTTCTGGATGGTGCCTATCAAGGGAAAAGCATAAGTGGAATACTGGTGGAAGTTGAGGTAACCGTAACATCAGGACGCATAGCTGATATACAGATACTTGAGTATAAAGAGCTCAGCAGCATCCATGCCGGCAAGCCAACCGATGAAGAAAAAGAATCCTGGGAGACTAGCAAGAAAGCAGCCTTAGAAACAATCCCCCAACGAATCATTGAGAAGCAATCTACCAAGGTGGACATAGTTACCGGTGCCACCATGTCCAGCAAGACCATTATGGCTGCTGTGGAGGACGCTTTGGTTAAGGCTGAAGTTCAACCCAGCACTGAAGGATAGGTAACGAATGCTTACTAAAAAGGTGGTGATTTTCCTTGTGGCTATTTTCACGGTGGCTATTGTGTCCGGTGTCTTAGCTCTGACACTGGGGACTGAAGATAACGCCGATAATGAATTGCCGCGCACTGACGGGAACGTCGCCCTGATTGCGGAGCCGGCTGAAATCAAGCTGGAACCAGAACACCAGATTCATCTTAGCTTGCGTGTGGCTAATTCCGGAAGCGAGCCAGTATTGGCCTGGACTCTGGACCTTGGCAAAGGTCTTTATCTGATTAAAGCTGAACCTGCGGAGCTTTTCTACCACAAAGGACACGCCAAATCCCTGCATGGGAATGTTCTGGTTTACGCTACTCCTATCCAGTCAGGTGACATCTTCAATCTGGAATTAACTCTGAGGGTGCTTTTTGACAGTGCGGGAAATTTCGACTCCAATCCTGAGCTAAGATTGTCTTATGCTCGAGGCACCAAGGACGCTCAAACACTCGCCGTTAGCGACCTGCAGAGGTTCACCGATACCTTTGTTACCTTTCCTTTTTCCACAGCTCGAATATCTATTACAAGGCAGTAGCATTAAATGGAATCTGCTTTATATTTAGTTACCGCTTTCGGATTGGGTGCTTTTCACGCTCTGGAGCCAGGTCATGGTAAGACGATTATCGCTGCTTATTTGGTGGGCTCTCGTGGCACCATATGGCAGGCAATCTTGCTCGGCTTGGTAGTGGCCACAACCCATACTGCCAGTGTAATCATTTTAGGAGTTTTGTCGCTATTTGCCACTTCTTTCTGGACAGATTTCGCCACCAGCACCATTATTGGTATTATTTCAGGCGTGGCTATTATTGGTATCGGTCTGTGGATGCTGGTCACCCGTGTGAGAGCCCTGCCTCGCTTTAAGAAGGAGCCACATGTTCATAATGAAAATACCCATACTCATAACCATGAGCACGGTCATTCCCACTCTCATCATCGCCACGAGCTTGTTTCAGCTCAGGAGCGAAAAAGTCTGTTACAAATCCTAGTGCTTGGTGTATCCGGGGGCTTAGTCCCCTGCCCTGCCGCCCTCGTTGTTCTCCTTGTCTC
>CAZUSN010000169.1:0-2785 GCA_964623035.1 uncultured Dehalococcoidaceae bacterium
CATTATTGAAGAGAACATCCAACCGACCATATTTGGCTATCGTCGCCTCTATCAGGTTCTTTGCGTCTGACTCCTTGGTAGCATCTGCCTTTACGGCGATTGCCTCACCGCCTTCATCCCTGATGATTTTCACTGTCTCCTGGGCTGCCTCAAGGTTTCGGTCAGCCGCAACTACCCTCGCTCCTTCCCTGGCAAACAGGATAGCCGTAGCTTTGCCGTTTCCCATCCCGGGTCTTATAGAACCGGCGCCAACCACTATTGCTACCTTGTCCTTTAACCGCATTTCTCAACACCTCCTAAAGATTTTGAGGTCTGTTCAGTTTTGACTGGCAAACGGCTAGGCTCTTTTGTCAGGCTTTTGTTTCACCGCTCAGAAACAGCTATGCGCAACTCTGGCTAAAAGGCCACTAGCTATTCTGGGATAAGCCGATGCTGGCCTGGAAACGGAGATAAGTCTGCTTCCGCACCTCATCAGCTATGTCATACGCTTCAGACAGATATTTTTTCAAATCATCGTGCGATATGCTTTTTGTAAAATAATTATCAAAGGATTTGTAGGCCACCTTTCCCCAATCAATGCTCTTCTTTTCCTCTTCACTCATAGCATTATATAGTGGGCTGCCCGGTAAGGGGATATAGCTATTCACATCAAAAATATCTGTCTTAATTCTTCTCATTAATTTCGTTGTCTCTTCCATGTCTTCTTTGGTTTCGCCGGGTAAACCCATCAAAATTGCCGTTACCGAAGATATTCCGCTGTTGTAGACCATTTCGCTCACTCTGATAATCTGTTCAACAGTTGTCTTTTTATTAATGGCCTTCAGTACCCGGTCACTTCCTGACTCCAGACCAAAATACAAGCCGGAGCAGTTGGCCCGCTTCATCAATTCAAGCAAATCCTCATCAATATTGTCATACCTGGCGGTGCATCTCCATTTTATACTCGATTTCTGGTCAATCATTGCTTTACAGAATGTCTGCAAGTACTTCCTGTCATATGTAAAGGTTCCATCAACGAAATCGAGAAGATTTATCTTATATGTCTTTTCTAGGAGCTTCAATTCTTCCATAACATTACCCACACTACGGCGGCGTATCTTTCCGCCCCAAAGCGCCCTATCGGCACAAAAAGAACAGGAATAAGGACAACCACGCGCTGTGAGCAGGCAATGCACCCGGTACATATCATAATCACAATTCAGCACCAGGTCCCTCGCCGGAAATGGTAATTCATCAAGATTGGTGAGTAGGCCTACACCAGGATTGTTCCGCAGTCTGCCATCCCGGTCCCTATAGTAGATTCCGGGGACTGTTTCCCACTTTGGGCTATCCTTCTTCAACTCTTTGGCGAGGCGTAGAAGTGGTATTTCGCCCTCACCTCTGACAACAAAATCTATATTCGGATTCTGCATTACCTCTTCCGGGCGAAAGGTTGGGTGGCAGTTGCCGGCAATGACCTTTATGTCTCGATCAACCTCTTTGATGATACCGGCTATTCTTTCAACTACGCAGGTTGAAGGCGATAAGTGTGATATTCCTACCGCCTTGGGATTAGTCTGGCGAACAGTATCAGCCAATCTCTTCCAGACAAAATGAGCCTTATCGTTAACAATCGTCTCGTACTGTCGTTGTGCTTCGGCATAGTCTTTGAGACTGGAAGTCAACCATCCATCGATAGACGGTAGACCCATTAGCAAGTCGCCCATCACCACACCAACCTCAATGCCCTCTTTATGGATGTATGCCGCAAGGCTCGTTAAACCTATGTTATACCCAACATCTGCTGACATTCCCTTTAAACTGGTATAAGGCGGGTCGATAAGGAGTATATCCATTGGTTTTCTCCTTTTTTAAGAGCAGTCTCAATAAGCAACCAGAAGATAGCCAATGATGGCATGCATATTTATAAGAGTAGTATAAGCCTCAAAAAGTATACCGTCAATGACTTGTATTCGGTCTGGGTGCTTAGTTGTATTTAGCCGGCAAAAGCGGGAATCTTCTTCACTTTGCTGGCATGTCGTGATATAATGTCGGGGCGAAGGCAATATTCGCCGGATAGCAAAATAGAAGGAGGTATAGAGTGAAACTGGAACAGGTCAAGAGTATTGGTGTCATGGGAGCGGGTGTAATGGGTGGCGGCATCACACAGACGGCCATTGTGGCTGGATACAAGGTGATTTGTCGAGATTTGAAAGACGAAATACTTGCCAGAGCCAAGGATAACATGGTCAATGGCCGTTTCGGGTTGAAGGGCAGTGTGGAACGGGGAAAAATTACCCAGCAGCAGATGGATGAGGCTCTGGCTAGGCTTACACTGACAACCAAGGTCGAGGACCTGAAGGACTGTGATGTCATTATTGAGGCTATAGGCGGTGGCCCGAGCGGAGAACTTGAGAACAAGTCGATAAAGCTGCAGGTATTCGGTGAACTGGACAAGCTCGTGAAGAAAGAGGCTGTCTTTGCCAGCAACACTTCGATGTTCACCATCGCCGACCTGGCGGCCGCGACAAACCGCAAGGACAGGTTCATCGGTATGCACTGGTTCAGTCCGGCTAACATTATGCGTGCAGTTGAAGTCACCTGGACCAAGGACACTTCCGAGGAGACAATAAAACTAATAGAAGACCTGTGTGACAAGTTTGGCAAGGTACATGTCAGAGTGAAGGATGTACCGGGAGACACCGGCTTTGTCGGGAATAGAATCTTTGCTGCGGTGCGGCGAGAGGCCCAGAAGATTGTTGACGAGGGTATTTGCACACCCGAGGGTGTAGATGCCGTCATGATG
>CAZUSN010000170.1:0-2784 GCA_964623035.1 uncultured Dehalococcoidaceae bacterium
CCCGCAGACGAAGCATTATAACGGCTCAATTTTAGATATGTCCTTTGATAAGAAAAAATACGATGCCATCTATTGTTACAATGTATTGCATCTCTTCCGCGAAAAGCAAAGGAAATTGTGCTTGCAAGCATGCGCCGATAAGGTAAAAGATAACGGGCTGATGTTCTTTGTCGTCTTCTCCGACCGAGACCCGAGCTTTGGTAAAGGGGAGGAGGTGGAAAAGAACACCTTTGAAAGTCGCCCGGGGAGACCGGTCCATTACTTCACCGAGGAAGCTTTACAAGACCTTTTCGAAACCTTCAAAATTATTGAATCAGGAATTGCCGAAGACCCGGAAGACCACGGCGAAGGTCCTCACACCCATATATTGCTTTACATTCTGGCACGGAAATCATCATGATGTCTAAGCCGCGGAATTATCAGACAGAAGCCATCATTATCAAAAAGACGAAATTAGGTGAGGCGGATAGAATCCTCACCCTCTACACGCCACATCTGGGCAAGATTCAGGCAGTAGCCAAGGGAGTGCGGCGCCCCAAGAGCAAGCTTGCCGGACACCTGGAACTGCTCACCCACAGCCTGGTTTCACTGGCTAGGGGGCGGAATCTGGATGTCATCACCGGCAGCCAGACCATTAACAGCTTTCTGCCACTGAAGAGCGACCTTTGGCTTACCTCTTACGCGCTCTATGTTATCGAACTGGTTAACCTGTTTACCATCGATGATGTGGAAAATCACCCCTTGTTCCAGTTGCTGCTCGAGACTATGGAGCAACTATGTCGGGCGGGCAACAAACAACTGGTGCTGCGTTACTTTGAATTGCACCTCCTCAACGAAGTTGGCTATCGTCCCCAGCTTCAACAATGCGTTTCCTGCAGTCTTCCCCTGCAACCGGTCACTAACTCATTCTCTCCCAGCTCCGGGGGCATGCTCTGTACCAATTGCAGCCCAGGTCAACCTTTGAGCTATCCTCTCTCGGTAAATGCCCAAAAAGTGCTGCGACTATTGCAGAATAGCGATTACGCCATGGTCAACCGACTGAAAATAGATGCCGAATTATCCTTTGAGCTGGAAAAGGCAATGGGTGGCTACCTCAAATACCTCCTGGAAAGGGAGGTAAAATCAGCCGCCTGGCTGGATACATTGAGGAAACAAACCAGAGAGCCCTCACCAAATCGAGCCTCTTTACCCTGAGCTGAGAATAACTTATAATAAAGTATCGGGCTGAGGGTCTGGAACTCTCAGTTTTTTTACAATATCATTAGGACAGAGATGGCAACGAGATTAGACCGTATATTTCAACAACGTCAGCAAAAGCTGGAGCGACTCCGTGCCGGTGGCATCGAGCCATATCCTCATCGTTACCAACGCACACATACAGCACAGGAGGCGGTCGCCTTACTCAAGCAAAACGAGGAAGGCCTGACCAAGGAAAAAGAAGTCAGTGTCGCCGGGCGGATAATGGCTATCAGACGGATGGGCAAGAGCACCTTTGCTGATATGCGCGATAGTTCCGGGAAAATTCAGTTATTATTCCATGACACGGACAAACTTAATGAGCAACTTAAGATGTTGTTTCAGGATTTAGACATCGGTGATATTATCGGCGTCGAAGGTGATTTGCTCCGCACCAAAACTGGCGAACCCACCATTGGGGTGAAGAATTTTGTTCTGCTGGCTAAATCGCTTCAGCCATTGCCGGAAAAGTGGCACGGGCTCAGTGATGTTGATACCAGGTATCGGCAGCGCTACCTTGACCTCATCAGCAACCCCGAGACCAGAGAGACCTTTAAGACACGCAGCCAGATTATCGCCGCCATGCGTCAGTTCCTTGACCAGCGCGGCTTTATCGAAATGGAAACGCCGGCGTTGCAGCCATCTCCTGGAGGTGCCTTAGCCCGCCCCTTCGTTACCTACTACCACAGCCTTGACCAGGATTTCTACCTGCGCATTGCGCTGGAACTCCACCTCAAGCGACTGATTGTCGGCGGCTTTGACAAGGTTTACGAGCTGGGGCGAGTCTTCCGCAATGAAGGCATCTCCACCAAACACAACCCGGAGTTCACCATGCTGGAAAGCTACGAAGCCTATGCCGACTACAATGATGTGATGAATATGCTGGAGGAGATAGTTGCCCATGTCTGCCAGCAGGTAATTGGCACCACCCGCCTCCAATTTGGTGAACATACTATCGACTTCAAACCACCATGGCCGCGCCTGACCCTGCGTGAAGCTGTGGAAAAGTATAGCGGTATTGATTTTGTCAAATACCCCACTGCTGATGGGTTGCGAGATAGGATGAGGCCCAAGATGAAGGAGATGGGGTTAGAGGTTGACCCGGAGAAGAACTGGGCACGCCTGGTTGATGAGCTTATCGCCACCTTTGTTGAGCCCAAGCTAATTCAAGCCACTTTTCTTAAAGACTATCCGGTCTCAATGTCGCCACTGGCTAAGACCAAGCCCGGTGAAGACCGCGTTGTGGAGCGCTTTGAAGCCTTCGCTGGCGGTATGGAGATTGCCAATGCCTTCACCGAGCTCAATGACCCGATAGAGCAGCGCCAGCGCTTTGAGCAACAGCTAGAAGGACGCTCCAAAGAAGCCGAGCTAGAGACCATTGATGAAGACTTCCTGCTGGCACTGGAGTACGGCATGCCGCCCACCGGTGGGCTGGGGGTAGGCATCGACCGCCTGGTGATGCTGCTGACCAACCAGCAATCAATCAAGGAGGTAATCCTGTTTCCCCAACTAAAGGAAAAACCGTAAGGAGAGTCAAAGAGAGACGAA
>CAZUSN010000171.1:0-2771 GCA_964623035.1 uncultured Dehalococcoidaceae bacterium
GATGTCAAAGCTGAACTGTTGCTGGTGAGCCAGTTTACTCTCTTGGCTGATACCCGTAAGGGACGCCGTCCCAGTTTCACTGAGGCAGCCGCGCCAGCTCAAGCGGAAGAGTTATTCAATTATTTTGTGGAGCAGGCTCAGGCGACTGGCTTAAAGGTGGCGACAGGACGCTTTCAGGCGTATATGCAGGTGGAAATCCACAACGATGGCCCGGTGACCATAATGCTGGACAGCAGCGAAAAAGTGTGAAAACGCTTGCAAAAGAAATCGATTTTAATTGCAAAGTCTGGCAAAAATTCTTGAACCCTGCTATACTTTTATCATCTTTCTTGGTTATTTAGAGGTTTCCATGAAGCAGGAAGGAGACTTAATCAGCAAACTGAGCGAGCAAGGGTATCGCCTGACGCCGCAGCGCCTGCTGGTTTTGTCAGCAATCGCTGGCAGTGACCATCACATCAGCGCCGAGGAAATTTATGCCCAGGTGGTGACAAAATATCCTCACGTCAACATCTCAACCATCTACCGCACTCTGGACCTGCTGAAACGGCTGGGTCTGGTAACTGAGACTGACCTCGGGGGAGGTCGGGTGAGGTATCATCCGGTGGACAAAGGACATCATCACCACCTGGTTTGTCAGGAGTGCGGGGCAATAATTGACCTTGACGAATCAGTGCTGTCGTCGTTGAGGAACCAGTTACTGCGGGAATATAAATTCAGTGCTGACTTGAAGCACTTGGCTATTTTTGGACGTTGCTCTAGTTGCCGCTAATTTTTTTAAACAATTTATTGCGATTAATTGCATATGCATTAGATTGTTAGAAATATGGGTTTTAAAGAGGTGAGGTAATGTCTCTGCTAAAAGTCTTTCTTCCGGTGACCATAATTCTAATCTTAAGTTCGGTTGTCGCTTCTCTTACCGGTGGTTGTCGCTCAGAGGAGACTGAAGAATTAAAGGTGGTTACCAGCACCTCTATCATCGCTTCCATTGTGGAGAGGGTGGGGGGTGATAAAGTAAACGTGGTCAATATTATCCCACCGGCACAATGTCCCGGGCACTTTGATGTTAAGCCCAGCGATATTCAAAAACTGGCTGATGCTGACCTTTTTCTGCTGCACGGCTGGCAGGGTGAGATGTTTTCCAATGAACTGATTGCCTCCGCCAATAATCCTGAGCTCGCCGTGTTCAGGATTGATGTCAAGGGCAACTGGATGACGCCTCCAGTACAAATAGAGGCGATAGATAGAATTACTGGAATCTTAAGCCAGATTGATGCTGATAACGCCGCTGCCTATCAGAAGGCGGCCATAGAACTTGCTGCTAGGGTTGAGGCCAAGGGAGTCGAGATAAAAACCAAGCTGGACAAAGCGAACCTCTCCAGTATCAATGTCATGTGCGCCGACCAGCAGGCCGGGTTTATTCAATGGGCTGGGTTTAATATTGTGGCTACTTTTGGCGAACCAGCTTCTTTGACACCACAGGTGGTTAAAGAGCTAGTGGACAAGGGCAGAGCGGGCAAAGTAACCCTGATTATTGATAACTTGCAGAGCGGTCAGGACGCCGGCGCTGGTATCGCAGAGGAGCTTGGCATTAAAAGGATGACCCTTTCTAATTTCCCCGGAGGTTTTGAGAACACTGAGACCTGGGAGCAAGCTATAGACTATAATGTGGAACTACTATTGCAGGTAATCAGTAAATAGCTAAAAGTGGCGGGAAAATGGTAGTGAACTCGGCAGTTATCAATATTGAAAATGCGGTTGTTTCCTATCGAGAAGAGGTCGCCCTGCGGGGCGTATCCTTGAAGGTGGAGTCCGGGGAGTTCGTTGGCATCATCGGTCCCAATGGTGCTGGCAAGACAACTCTGCTCACCATCATCAACGGGCTGGGCAAGTTGCTCAGGGGAAGGGTCTGGGTGCTGGGGCATCGCCTCACTGCCGGCAATGGTCACTCCTTGAGAAGGAAAGTCGGCTATATCGCACAGGTGCAGAATATAGACCCACGTATGCCTATGAATGTGCGTGAAGTGGTGATGATTGGACGCTATGGGCTTTTGGGCTTGCTGGGAAGACCGGGCAAGCATGACTGGGAAGTGGTGGACGAGATGCTGGCTCTGGTGGGGATGAGTCACCTTGCCCAGCGACCTATAGGTCATCTTTCTGGAGGCGAGCAACAACGAGTCGCCATCGCCCGCTGCCTGGCGCAGGAGCCACAGTTATTCCTTCTTGATGAACCGACCGCCTCACTGGACTGGAAGGCGCAGACGGCTATTCTGGAGCTGGTGAAGCAAATTCATCAATCTCGCCATCTTACCACTCTGTTTGTTACCCATGACCTGAGCTGTCTTCCCGTTGCCTGTGACCGGGTTGTCCTGATGAAAGCTGGGCTCATCTGGGGTGAAGGTTCTCCCGGCGGATTGCTCACCGACGAAAATCTCAGCCAGCTCTATGATATGCCCATCTCAGAAGTGAAGAAACGGCGCGGGGAGAGCATTTCAGTTTGAAGTTAAGGAGTTTTAGCTTTGTCCATTTTTGAATATCAGTTCATGCAGAATGCTATCCTCTCTGCTTTTCTGGGGGGTATTGCCTGCGCTACCATTGGTGTTTTTGTGGTGCTGATGCATATGCCCTTTATCGGCGTGTGCATGTCGCATGCCGCCTTTGCTGGCGCGTTACTTGGGCTCTGGATGGGCTTTAATCCATTGATTGGTGCTTTTACACTTAGTCTCCTCGCGGCAGGTATTGTTGGCCCGCTGGCTGACCGGGGACAACTCAGC
>CAZUSN010000172.1:0-2649 GCA_964623035.1 uncultured Dehalococcoidaceae bacterium
CGCCAAATACCTTTTCTACCCCGGCATCAGCGTGCTGAAAGAGGCGCTGGTTGCCCGCTCAACAGTAGAGGTGCATTCAATGCATGACCCCACTGAAGGCGGCTTAGCCACCGGGCTCTGGGAGATAGCCATTGCTGCCCGGGCTGGTATTTGGATAGAAGAAAACAAAATCCCCATTCTCCCTGAATGCCAGTCTATTTGTGAGCGCTTTGCCCTCAATCCGCTTGGGCTATTAGCCTCTGGAACTCTAATTATTACGCTGGCTTCCTCTGAAACAGCCAAGCTTCTGGCAGCACTGGAGGAGGCTGGCATCAAAGCCAGAGTCATCGGCAAAGTGGTCAGAGCAGAGGAGGGGCTAAAGATGCATACCTCAAGCGGGACTCAGGAGTTACCCCAATTCGAGCGCGACGAGCTGGCAAGGTTCTTAGAGGGCAGCGGTTTAGCCTCTCGTTGGTAAAAATTAATTTCAAGCGGAGAGTGATGAAAGGGGCTTTTTACCAGGGGAATAAGAGGTTTAAGGTTGCTGAGGTTAAGCCGGAGCCCCCGGGACCGGGGCAGGTGAGGCTTAAGGTAGCCTACTGTGGCATCTGCGGAACAGACTACCATGCCTATCTGGGACATATGGACCAGCGCATTAAAAGGCCGCAGGTCATTGGCCATGAAATGTCCGGTACCGTTGCTGAGATTGGGGAAGGCGTTAAGGGATTCAGGGTTGGCGACAAGGTTGTGGTCAGACCGCTGGACCCGTGCCGCGAATGTCCCGCATGCCAGTCGGGATACTATCATATTTGCCAGAATCTAAACTTCATGGGCATTGATACCCCCGGCGCTTTTCAGGGCTCCTGGACAGTGCCCGCTCACACCCTGCACCACCTGCCAGATAATATTGACCTGAAACATGCTGCCATGATTGAGCCAGTCGCTGTTGCCGCCCATGATGTCCGCCTCGGGCAGGTCGCCGCCCAAGACTACGTTGTTGTCCTGGGTGCCGGACCTATCGGCTTGTTGGTGGCATTGCTGTCAAAGATAAAGGGGGCACGGGTGCTTGTCTCCGAAATCAACCGGTTCCGAGTTAACTTGTCCCGTGAGCTTGGCATGGAGGTAGTTAATCCGCTGGAGATTGACCTGCCCAAATACGTCGAAGAGCAGACGGGTACTGCCGGTGCTGACATTGTCTTTGAGGTAACTGGGCAGGTTGCTGGTGCTGAAATGATAACCAAGCTCGCCCGAACCCGCGGGCGTATCGTGATTGTGGGCATGTTTGCCGAACCGGTGAAAGTTGACCTGCGCCGTATCCTCATGCGGGAACTTCAGATTCAGGGCGTCAGAGTTTATGAGCCGGAAGATTTTGAGACTGCCATCTCACTGGTCACCGCTAAAGCGCTTCCCATAGAAAGACTTATCTCCGATATTCGCCCGCTGGAGCAAGTTCAAACCACCTTTGAAGAGATAGAAAAAGGCGCTAACTTCATGAAGATACTTTTGAAGTGCAGCGATTAATAAAGGAGGAATCAAGAGAATGCTTAAGAACAAGACAAAAGAGAAGCTAAAGTCAGGCCAAACTGCCATCGGGTTCCGCATGGACTTTGCTTCACCCTATATTGTTGAGGTTTTAGGCGACGTTGGCTTCGACTTCGTTTATTTCGACCTGGAGCATGGACCGATGAGTGAAGAATCGTGCCAGGAGATGATTCGGGCTACCGAGCTCACCGGGCTCACCCCCGTGGTCAGGGTGCCCACCGGTGACCCTGGAGTAACCGCTCGCTTTTTGGATTCTGGAGCGATGGGCATCGTTTTCCCTCACTGCAACACGAAACAGGACGCCCAGGCAGCAGTCAAAGCAGTCAAATATCCACCGGAAGGTGAAAGAGGAATCGGTGGGCGCTCCTTAAGCCTGAGCACCCTGTCCATTGCTGATTACATTAAAGAAGCCAATAAAGAGACCATGGTCATCGCCATGATAGAGGAGGTGGAAGCATTAAACAATTTGTCTGAAATCCTCACCGTTGACGGGCTTGATGTCCTCTGGGTAGGGCGACTTGATTTCTCCATATCTTCGGGTGTACCGGGACAGGTGAACGCTCCGGTAATTCAGAAGGCGGTAAACAGGATTATCACCGAAGGTCGGGCAGCCGGTAAAACCGTTGGCGTTGGCGCCATAAATGTTGACGACCCCGACAGTGTCAAACGCTTTATCAAACAGGGTGCTCGATTTTTTGCTCTGAACACCACCAGCATACTTAAAAGTGCCGCCGCTAATTTATTGAAAAGAATTTATACTGACTAAGGTAAGGAGTTAGCGAGAAGTATGTCTTGAATTTTCCGTTCACATCAATGGATGGCGCCCTGCAGCTTTTGCACAAAATCGCGTCGCTTCTGCTCGTTGTTCAATATCTCCCGCTTCAACTTTCCCCAGGCACTGGGACAATTTTTATAGCTAACCCCAACGATTCCATGAATTGCCTGGTCAATTTTTTTCTTATTGCTGGGCGTAACCTCAATGCCAGCTTCACTTAAAATATCCTTCAAATGACGAAAATAACAAGACATGGCAGCACCTCCCTTGGCATATTTCCACTTTTCCGTCGTATGTTAAGCACGAACATTAAGGTCTGTCAAGATTAACCGTTTACCTATATTCTGGAGATT
>CAZUSN010000173.1:0-2633 GCA_964623035.1 uncultured Dehalococcoidaceae bacterium
CATCTCCGCCAAAAGGCGAGAAAGTGGAGGTTAAAGGGCGTCATCCTGACCATGTTGAACGCCCCATCCAGAACAGTGTTGTTGCCGCTATCGATATTGGTACCTTCACCGATGTCAAAAGTTACAAAGAGCATATCGATAACTTAATTGATGGTCTCAAAGCCCTGCCCAGGGCGGAAGGATTCAATGAGATACTCGTTCCCGGAGAGCCTGAGGAAAGGACCTTTGACGAGCGTTCTCGGAATGGAATCCCTCTCCCCGAAGGCACCATCCGCAACCTGAGGGAGGTCGCGGAAAGGTTTGGCGTCAAACTACCTTCTGGTCTATGAATTGACCGAGGAATCAACCATCTATGGAGGTAACATGGTCAATCTTGGTGAACTGAGCAAAGCGGTAATTGAAGGCAATAGTGAGGCTGCTTTTAAACTGACCAAAAAGGCTCTGGATGCCAATATTCATGCCAGTGAAATTTTGGATAAAGGTCTTATTCCCGGTCTTCGAGAGGTTGGTGACCGCTTTGAGAAAGGCGAATATTATCTACCCGAATTAATTGTCTCAGGGGATGCGGTAGCGCAGGCGCTGGAGCTGTTGGAGCCGGCATTGAGTAAAGAAAAGGAAGCTCATATGGGCAGATACTTGATTGGCACGGTGCAGGGTGATGTACATGACCTGGGGAAAAACATTGTCATTATGATGTTGCGGGGAAATGGCTGGGAGGTAACTGACCTGGGGGTTGATGTCTCTCCTGCGGAATTCCGTGCCGCAGTGGAAAAAGGAGGTTTCCAGATTCTTGGCATGTCATCTTTGCTCACCATGACCATGCCCAATGCCGCTCGGACCATCGAGGTTTTGAGAGAGGCGGGATTGAGGGATAAAGTCAAGATAATGGTCGGTGGGGCACCGACGACACCCGAGTGGGCGAAGAAGATTGGTGCTGATGCTCACGCCAAAGACGGGCCCACGGCAGCGAAGGTGGCGGCAGCTCTTATCGGCAAATCTTAGGAGGAGGCAGCAATGCGGAAGCTTAGCGGGCTGGAAAGGGTGCTTACGGCAATGAGGTTAGAAGAGCCAGATGTGGTTCCTCATTTCGAAAGAGTAGCCAGAAGAGTGATTGACGGGATACTGCCCGGCGCTTCCTATGAAGACCTCGTTGAATATCTGGACTTGGATGGAATCAGGTTTATTGACCGGACTCAGTCCTGGAGCTACGAGATGGTGGACGAAAACAAGCGGATTAAGCGAGACCAGTGGGGCGGGCTGGTTCGTTTCACTACGGAAGGCGATAATCCCATTCCGTTCGAGCCGGCGATTAAGTCGGAGAAAGACCTTGATGATTATGTGCTGCCTGACCCTGATGAGGAATGGCGATATGATTACCTGAGGCAACTGGTAAAGAGATTTAAAGGAGAGAGAGCCATTGTTGTCGGCGTTACTGACATTTTCGCTCTGGGCAGGGAGAATTTTCTGGGTGATATGGGCTATTTTCGGGGCATGGTGAAGAATCCTGACTTCATCAACCGGGCCAATGAGATTATGCTCAGTTATCAGCTAAGGTATGTTAAAAACTGCATTGATGTAGGCGCTGATATTCTATGGATTAACGGGGACTGGGCGATGACGGAGAAGCCGATGGTATCCCGTGAATTTACCGAAAGGTTCCTTGCCCCTCCCTTGCGGAAGCTTGTGGAGTATGCCCACAGTCGGGGTGTGCCCTGCATCAAGCATACTGACGGCAATATCTGGCCCATCTATGATGTCATCCTTGATACCGGTATTGACGGTCTTCATCCTATAGACCCGATGGCGGGGATGGACATCGGTGAAGCCAAAGCTAAATTTGGGGACAGGGTTTGTTTGTGTGGCAATGTCAGCTGTGCTTTTAGCCTGGTTTCCGGTACCGTGGAGGAGGTGCGGCAGGAGACGAGGGAAGTCATCAGGAAGGCGGGCAAGGGCGGTGGGCTTATCTGCATGTCGAGCAATTCCATTCACTCCGGGGTCAAGCCAGAGAACTATTTGGCTATGGTCAAGGCGATAAGGGAGTTTGGTCAGTATCCCCTTTCTCTGGACTGACGGAACAGAGTAATCTTCATGGGAGGCAAAACATGACAAAACACATTGGCATTGTCGCCTGTAGCGCCGAAGGAGCTGCCCTTTGCTATCGCACCATCTGCCTTGAAGGTCCCGGTCTCTTGGGAGGATATGCTCATCCTGAGGTCACCATGCACGGCTTTTCGCTGGACGATTACCTTCGCTATATTGAAGCTGACGACTGGGAAAACGTGGCTCGTTTAATGCTGGCTTCCGCAACCAAGGTGGCTAAAGCCGGCGCCGATTTCGCCATCTGTCCCGATAACACCATCCACCAGGCTTTTGACTTTATGGTGGACAAATCACCGATTCCCTGGCTGCATATTGCGGAGGAGGTGGCTAAAGAGGCAAAGCGCCAGAATTACCGATTCCTCGGCATTCTGGGCACGCGCTTTTTGATGGAGGGTCCGGTTTATGAGACCAAACTTGACGCTGCGGGCATCAAGCATCTGATTCCTGAAGTTGAAGACCGTGAGCGCATTAATGAAGTCATTTTCGATGAGCTGGTTTGCGGGCGTTTTACCTCAAAATCCCGTGCCTATTTT
>CAZUSN010000174.1:0-2550 GCA_964623035.1 uncultured Dehalococcoidaceae bacterium
TATTTAGCCTCTTACATCCTCTCCGGTGCTGTCATCCCCATGAGGTGAAGCGTCCGGCTGAGCACAATCTTGGCTGCCTTTACCAGCTTGAGGCGAGCCTTGGTCAAGGCTTCATTCTGGGAAACGACGCGGCAATCTTTATAGAAACTGTGAAAAACGGTCGCCAGGTCCTGAGCATAGTAGGTGAGGTGGTGGGGCTCCAAAGTGATGGCGATTGTCTCCACTAGCTCGGGTAGAAGCAGCATCTTGCGTATCAGGGTTAGCTCGGGCTCCGTAGTCAGCAGAGCAACATTGCCATCCGCGTAGTCAATTCCTCTTTGCTGAGCCAGGCGCAGGATGCTGGCAATACGAGCATGGGCATACTGAACATAATAGACCGGGTTATCTGCGGATTGTTTCTTAGCCAGTTCCATATCAAAGTCCATCTGGCTGTCCGCCGAGCGGGATAAAAAGAAGAAACGGCAGGCATCAGCACCCACTTCCTCTACCAGCTCACGCAGGGTAATGATATCACCACTGCGCTTTGAGATGCGAACCACCTCCCCACCACGGCGCAGCGTAACCATTTGAGAAATGATTACCTTAAGCGCTTCGGGACTGATGCCCATGGCACCCACCACTGCTTTCATCCGGGACACATGACCCATGTGGTCAGCTCCCCAGATATTGATCACGGTGTCAAACTTGCGCTTCAGGAATTTGTCATAGTGGTAAGCAATGTCAGTGGCAAAATAGGTGGGTAAACCATCACTTCGTATCATCACATTGTCTTTGTCCTCACCCAGAGCGGTAGAGACAAACCAGGTGGCCCCCTCCTTTTCCGTGATATAACCTCCCTGACGCAGCAAAGATAATGCTTCCTGGTATTGCCTATTAACATAGAGGCTGCGCTCGCTGAACCAAACATCAAATTCCACTCCCAGCAACTCCAGGTCAGCCTTAATCTGGCGGATTATCTTCTTTACGCCGATTTCCCCGATTTGTGCCATGGCTTCTGCCTCTGGTAAAGCACGAAACTTGTCTCCATACTCAGCGACGATTTCCTTTGCCAGGTCAACCATATAGTTGCCAAAGTAACCATCAGCGGGCATCTCGGCGTCGATGCCCAAACACTGCTGGTAGCGCGCATAGAGGGAGCGGTAAAAAGCTTCAATCTGGCTGCCGGCATCGTTAATATAATATTCCTTCTCGACCTTATGGCCGGCTGCGGAAAGGGTGTTAGCCAGAGTGCTGCCTAAAATGGCACCGCGCCCATGCCCAATGTGAAGGGGACCGGTGGGATTAACGCTGACAAATTCGATTTGTACCCGGCGGCTCGTCTCCAGTTCAATATTGCCGAAGTTATCGCCGGCTTCCAGAATTAAATTTACCTGACTGGTCAGCCAATCATCCTTCAGGGTGAAGTTAATGAAACCTGGCGGCGCAGCATCAATTTGCTCAATCTCCGGGGTCGGAGAAATAAGGCTGACGATATCCTTGGCAAGGGTCAAAGGACTTATGCCAGTAGCCCGGGCCAGTTTCAAGGGAAGGCTTGAGGCGTAGTCGCCATGTTCGGGATTCTGCGGACGCTCGATGATTATTTCAGGTAAAGTAACTGAGGGCAGTTTTCCTGTTTGCTGTGCGGCTATGACTGCCTGCCTCAATAATTCAATCAGCTTCTGTTTCAGCATCAGTGTCTCCGCTTTAGTTTTTTCCTTTGATTGGCTCTTGAGGCATATTAGAATTCTTACGCCCGAATTATATCATAATATTAGATAAGTGAGAAAAGAAACTTGAGTTAGCGAAAAATCGTCACCGAAAGGTATTGACAAAGTAGCCGAATAGTATTATATTATTATCTTAGGAATGGAAAAGTTGGCGACATAAGTACGGTAATTGGTGATGGTGAACCAAGCAAGGCGGCTTGGTGATGCCCACCAAGCCGCCTTATTGTGTGTCAAGCACTTTAACAATTGAATAGAGGACTAATATCAAATCTGAAGCAGGTCAAGCGGGAACGGGCGTACGGTGGATGCCTTGGCATCAAAGGCCGAAGAAGGGCGCGGCAAGACTGCGATAAGCCTCGGTGAGCTGTCGAGCAAGCCTAGCCGGGGATTCCCGAATGGGGTAACCCGCTCAGGTAAAACCTGAGCACCCCCAGCTGAACACATAGGCTGGGAGGAGGTAAGCAGGGGAAGTGAAACATCTCAGTACCCTGAGGAAAAGAGATTATTCCCTGAGTAGTGGCGAACGAAAAGGGAAGAGCCTAAACCCGATAAACTAAGTGGCTCCGTGGCCTATGTTTATCGGGGGTGGTAAGGCAGGTAGGACCGAACGCGGAATAGGTCAAGGAGTTAGCAACCGAACCCTAGTTGAAGGTCTCTGGAAAGGGCCACCACAGACGGTGACAGTCCGGTAAAACGAAAGGGCTAGGCTCCTTACCTGTCCTTGAGTACCACGGGACACGAGGAACCCTGTGGGAATCTGCCCTGACCACAGGGCAAGGCTAAATACCTTTGATGACCGATAGTGAACCAGTACCGTGAGGGAAAGGTGAAAAGCACCCCGGGA
>CAZUSN010000175.1:0-2545 GCA_964623035.1 uncultured Dehalococcoidaceae bacterium
ATGCCAGGGGGCGTATTGCCCTCATCCGCAGCGCCCTGCTTGACCATAGATTAGAGCTTGATGAGCTGAGAGAGCCAATATACAACTGTCTTACCTGCAATGGTTGCACGGAACACTGTCCGGCCGGAGTCTCAACCGGAGAGATTATCTTCAAAGCCAGAGAGGAATTGCTCAGGCAACACGGAGATTCCTGGAGGCAACGGCTGGTTTTCCAGAAGTTACTAGCTGACCCTTCATTACTGCACAGGGCATCACGACTTCTGCGGCTGGTTGATGTCACCGGCTTGCGTGCTGTGGCGAGGAAAACAGGACTGACCCGATTGTTTGGTGATGCCGGTAAAGCTGAAGTCATCGTGCCCAAAGTGCCCGCCAGCGAGGGACTGGACTCCATCAAGCGTTTTGCCAAGAAGCTGGAGAACCCCAAGTATCAGGTAGCTTACTTTGCTGGCTGTTATGCCCCAAACCTTGCCCCAAAGAGGGCTGAAGCCACCATACGGGTCCTGCATAAACATCAGGTTGAGGTTATTGTGCCTGACTTTGTCTGCTGCGGATTGCCGGCGGCTGGCTATGGAGACATGCCCGCAGCACGAAGCCTAGCCCATAAAAACATCGACCTCGCCCGTAAGTTGAAGGTAGAGGCAATCGTCACCCCATGCGCCAGCTGTAGCTCCTTCCTCAAGGACTATCTTAAACTGCTGGCTGACGACCCAGAATGGTTGGAAAAAGCCAAAGATTTTTCCTCTAAGGTAAAGGATTTTAGTGAATTCCTGACCGATATCGGGCTGGTCACCGAGATGGGCACCATCAAGAAAAGGGTTACTTTCCACGACCCCTGTCACCTAGCCCACCACCAGAAAATAAAGGAGCCGCCACGCACCATATTGAAGAGCATTCCTGGAGTGGAGTTCATTGATATGGCTGATGCCGATGCCTGTTGCGGTGCTGCCGGAAGCTACGCCTTTAAAAATTATGATTTGTCCATGCAGGTGCTGGCTCGGAAGATGAGCAACGTGGAGAAAACAAACGCCGATATCCTGGTATCAAGCTGTCCCGCCTGTATCATGCAGCTTTCCTGCGGTGTAAAGCAGCGAAAGATGCCGATGCGTGTGCTTGAGATAGTGGAATTGCTCGACCAGGCTTATCGAGCTGCCGAAGACAAAGACATTCACTAAATCAACTCAATATATTGATGATGGGGTGCTGCTATGAAAATCGTTATTGCTCCTCAGGGTTTTAAAGGAAACTTAACTGCCCTTGAAGTAGCCCGAGCCATCGAAAAAGCGGTTAAGCGTATCGTCCCCGATGCCATAACCACGTTAAAGCCAATGGCAGACGGTGGGGAGGGAACAGTGCAGGCTCTGGTTGATGCCACCGGCGGGGAAATTATGGTGACTGAAGTAACCGACCCGCTTGGAGGAAAGGTTAAAGCCCACTGGGGGATTCTCAGCGATAAGACCACCGCGGTGATTGAGATGGCATCTGCCTCCGGTCTTCCCTTAGTCCCACGGGAAAAGCGCAACCCTCTGGTGACAACTACTTATGGCACGGGAGAGTTAATCCGCGCTGCGCTTGACCATGGCTGCCGCAAGCTGATAATTGGCATCGGAGGGAGCGCCACCAATGAGGGCGGTGCCGGCATGGCGCAAGCTCTGGGGGCTAAATTGCGGGATGCCAATGGTAAAGAACTGCCCTTTGGTGGTGCGGCTTTAGCCAGACTGAAACACATTGATATTTCCAATCTAGACCCCCGGCTGGCTGACTTCGATGTCACCTTAGCCTCTGATGTGAATAACCCTCTCTGTGGCCCGCGGGGAGCATCAGCCATCTACGGACCTCAAAAAGGAGCCACTCCAGAAATGGTGAAGCAACTTGATGCTGCCCTGGCTCACTATGCTGACGTCATCAAAAAAGACTTGGGCGTTGATTTCAGGGATGTGCCGGGGGCAGGCGCCGCTGGCGGTCTGGGCATGGGGCTGATGGTCTTCCTTAAAGCCAAGATGATACCGGGCATAGATGTGGTCATCAAAGCCACCAACTTAGTCGAAGACTTGAAAGATGCTGACCTGGTTTTCACTGCCGAGGGCAGAATTGACTGCCAGTCAGCTATGGGTAAGGTCCCCACCGGGGTTGCCCTGAAAGCCAAGGAGTTCGGCGCACCGGTGATTGCCCTTGCCGGTGAAGTCGCCGATGATTGCCGGGTGGTCTTTGAACAGGGAATAGACGCTGTCCTCAGTATTGCCCCGGGACCAATCAGCCTTGAACAATCCATGTCTAACGCTGAGAAATTAATCACCAATGCCGCGGAATGTGCCATGAGGTTATTCACCTGTAAGGCGAAAAAATAAACTTAAAGAAGGAGGGAAGCAATGGCAAGACCCAAGGTTTTTGTGGCGCGGAGGATGGCCCAGGAGGCGCTTGATATGATTGCCGAAGTTGCCGAAATGGAATTATGGCAAGATGAGCTACCTCCACCCCGCGATGTCCTCCTCAATAAGGTCAAAGATATCGATGGTTTGCTCTCGCTCCTCACCGATAAGGTTGACGC